>JBNKHS010000151.1:0-9635 GCA_050290485.1 Promineifilaceae bacterium (SeqCode)
GAAAAAACAGGTGTTTTTACTGGCGCTTACGCTGTTAATCCCGTTAATGATGCCAGAATTCCAATCTGGATTGCGGATTATGTGTTGATGAGCTATGGCTCTGGCGCAATTATGGCCGTACCGGCGCATGATGAGCGTGACTTTGAGTTTGCAACTAAATTTGGTCTCGACATTGTTGAAGTAATTCGCATGCCGGGACGCACAGATGAAGATGGGGCTTTGGAAGAGGCGTACACCTCGAAGACGGAAGGTCACTTGGTTAATTCTGGCGAGTTTACAGGAACGGCCGTTTCTGAAGGTGTGGCTAAGGTAACCGCTTGGCTCGAAGAAAAAGGAATTGGCAAAGGGGCAATCAACTACCGCTTGCGTGATTGGCTCATTAGCCGCCAACGATATTGGGGTGCACCGATTCCTGTCATTTACTGTGAAGAGCATGGGGCTGTTTCTGTGCCCGATGAAGATTTGCCGGTCTTACTGCCTGACGATGTGGAATTTATGCCTACAGGTGAAAGCCCGCTGCGCTTCCATGAAGGTTTTTTGCACACAGAATGTCCTATCTGTGGTAAACCTTCCTTGCGTGAAACAGACACGATGGACACATTTATGTGCTCCAGTTGGTATCAATATCGCTATTTGAGCCCTCATTATGATCAAGGCCCATTTGATCCTGAAGAAGGCAAATATTGGCTGCCAGTTGATCAATACACTGGTGGTATTGAGCACGCCACCATGCATTTGATTTATACGCGTTTCTTCACAATGGCCATGCGTGACATGGGTTTGGTCGATTTCGATGAACCAATGCTAAGTCTTTATAACCAAGGCATGGTCTTGGGCGAAGATAATGAAAAGATGTCGAAATCGCGTGGTAATGTGGTTGCTCCTGATGAATTGGTGCAAGAATTTGGTGCCGATACTGTGCGTACCTATCTCATGTTCTTTTCTAAATGGAACCAAGGTGGGCCATGGAATTATGATGGCATCAAGGGACCGCAACGCTTGATTCAAGATGTTTGGTCTATTGCAACGAATGATTATGCGCCGCAAAAAGAAGATGCAAAAGCAAGTCGTGATTTACAACGGAAGACGCATCAGGTGATTGGCAAAGTAACTGAAGATTATGAAGGATTTTCTTTCAATACGGCAGTTGCTGCCATTATGGAACTACGTAACATGATCGTTGAAGTACAAAAGAAACAAAACGTAAGCCAAGTTGTATGGGATGAGGCAGTAGACAACTTGCTATTGTTGTTAGCGCCAATTGCTCCATATGTTACCGAAGAGTTATGGGAACAACGCGGTAATGAATTCAGTATCCACCAACAAGCGTGGCCAACTTGGGACCCTGAAATTGCCAAGGAAGATGCGATCACCCTGATTGTACAGATCAATGGCAAGGTTCGCGACAAAATAGAAACAGCCTCAGGACAAGATGACGAAACCTTGAAAGCAATTGCTTTAGCCTCAGATAAGGTTCAAGGTTGGCTAGAAGGAAAAGAACCGCGTAAAGTGATTGTCGTTAAAGGGAAACTGATTAATATTGTGAAGTAAATTTCAGTTTTCTGTAGTTAGTGCGCAATAAAGATAAAGAGGCGTATTGTTGGTTTTCAGCAATGCGCCCTTTTTGTTTTGAGGATGTGAATGGATGAGATGCTGATGTGCTTTGCAAGTGTAGTGCATCTGGCTAATTTTAATGGTTAGCCACCAGAATTATCTGTTTCTGGCTCGGTCTCAATTGTAGATTCCGACTCTTCACTTGTTGCTTCTGCCGCTTCAGCTTCAGCTGCTCTTGCTGTTGCTTCACGTTCGGCACGAACGCGTACATCCTCTGTGTACGGGTCTTCAAAATTGAAGTAGTTATAGGTGGCTTGTGAGATTTCTTGCAGAATAGGGAAGCTGATTTCGTGCGAGAGCCAATTGTTGGCTTCATCATGTAAATACATGACAATGACGTAATCGCCTGCAGGAGAAAGGACAATGCCAGCGTCACCATGTGTTATTAAATCCCATCCATGCTTATGAGAGACTTCAGTGCCTTCTGGTGTACCAAAGCGAATTAGATTCCCTTCATAGTTTTGCTTCATTAAATCAATGATAGCTTGACACTCGGATGGGGTAATTTCATCGGGATAGATGACAGGGAGGCCCCCGCCACCTTGGGCACAGTAATAAATCATTGAAAGAAGTGTGCCCATTTCTTCGGCTGTGGTTTGCATAGCGGTGTCCGCCAAAATGAGGGCGTCTGGGCGTGAGTTGGCTGGCGTGGTATACGTGCTGGGACGGGTGGGGACTTCAGCCGCATCGTATGGGATGGCCATGAAGGTGTTGACTAAGCCCATGCGCTGCATCGATTCAGTAAGCACTTGCGCCCCTTGGTAGGTGTTGTCTTCACCAGCGGCGATGTGCAAAAGCAGATTGGCGTTGTTGTTACTAGAGAGAACGGCCGTATTGTAGAACAATTCCTGCACATACTCATTTGGGGGTTGATCAAGATTGCGGTATGCCTCCAAGAAAATGGCAATCTTTAGGATGCTGAGGCCAGAGACAGCCATATCAGAGTTGATATTTACCTCTTCACCTGTAGTCAAGTCCATAATAAAAACACTGCCAATCATCCCATCTGCTTGTGCCAATTGACGCTCGATTTGATCTTGCAGCACCTGAATGTTAAAGGGTATGGCTTCTTGGTAAGTTAAGGCTAAATCAACATTGCGTTCAACGGGCTCGAATTGATATAGAGCAACTTCGGCAAGGTCAACACTGGTTGGTATATTTGTAACATATCCATCTTGCCCTGGTTGATAGTTCCCTGCACCCATCAACAGTTGAGGTGCTGTTGCGGGACGGTCTAGATAACTGGCTACGGTGGTGATTTGATGAGTTAATGCTTCTCGATCATGCGTTGCTGCTAACGGAATAGATACGGGTTCAATTGGACGATTAACAACAAATTCGATATACGCTTGCCACAATTCTTGTTCGCCTTTTCGTGCCTCTGCTTCATTCAACATATATTCTGTATCAAGTACAAAACCGACTTCTCGCGGGTCGATTTGCACCCGTTCATCTTGATGATATAAGTTAAGTGGCGCATAGTAGGCGTCATTTAGTTTTGCTATGGCTTCATCCCGCGTAAGTCCGGCAACTTTAACACCAGCAATGGTTAGCCCTGTTGGATATTTATCCCGACTATAGCTGAAAAGAAGTGCTTGATAAGCCAAAAAGAGCCCAATGAGGAGGAGTAATAAGGTAAATAGGAACCGTTGCAATGTTTTTAGCATGATTAATTGGTTGTGCTTGCTGTGCCTAAATAGGGGCTGTCGAAATTAAAATAGTTGTAAGTGGCACGAGACATGTTTGCAAGTAATGGTGAACTTAACTCCCACTCAAGCCAGCCAGGTTTGTATAGGAATTGGACAATGACGTAATCACCACCTGGCGTATACACAATGCCGGCATCGCCATGTGTGTCACTAATCCACCCATGCCGATGGGCAACGGTTATTTCTTCAGGGACACCTTCCTCAATTAGACTTCCGATTTTGTTTTGAGACATGAAGGCGAGTATGGTTTGGCATTCTGTTTGAGTGATAGTGTCTCCATAAACGGCCGTTAATGCACCACCGAGACCTTCTGCACAGTAATAAATCATTGAAAGGAGTGTGGCAAAATCTTCTGCTGTAGTTTGAATATACGGGTCGGGTGCTGTCCGCAACTCTTCAACAGAATTGGCTGGTGTTGATGGTTGCGCAATTCCTGCTCGTGGTTCAGCGTCGTAGGGGAGCATCATGACTGTATTGACAAGCCCTAATCGTTGCATCGATTCTGTTACAATTTGCGCCCCTAAATAAGGGTCATCCTGACCAGCGATAATCTTCAATAATTCATTCGCGCTGCTGTTATCTAAACTTGTAACCAATGTATCAGATATCCAAGCTTGTTGGGTTAAGGTTGGCTCACGATCCAAGGCGCGGTACGTTTCTAAGACAATAGGGACTTTCATCAAATCCATCCCTGTCATAGGTAAGTCGGAATTGATAGGAATCTCTTTTCCAGAATCCAGGTCAAGCACAAACATGCTGGTGACACCGCCTGTTGTTTGTTCAAAATCTTGTAAACTGTTGACCAGTAAGCGAACCAATAGATTGATTTCAGGTCGTTCAGGTTCCCTTGCTTTGACCGACAGATATGCGTCCCGGTTACTGGGACGGTAGAGTGCTGATTCAATATTGGTAATACTGCCAACAATATCTGTTTCTGTACCGGATTCGCCATATTGAAAACTGTTTGTGGAAGGAACTGGTTGTGGTGGTTGGGCGGGGATATCCATTAATGTTTTTATATCTTCAAGAAAGTTGAGCAATGCAGTACGATCATGTGTCGCTTGTATGGGAACTGGCTGAACTTCTACAGGTTGTCCCCAAAGGAATCCCCAAAATCCAGCCCAGAAGTCTTGTTGTGAGCGTTCGTAATCGGCTCGACTCAGCATTGCATCTAAATCAAGTTGGAATTTGGCCTGTGTCGGGCTTAGTTCAAATTTCTCGCTTTCATGATAAATAACAACAGGAGCTTCTATGTAGCGGTTTGTTAGAACTTCCCGCGCTTGTTCTTCGGATAGTCCCCCAATGTCGATACCAGCTACGGTAAGTCCTGTTGGGTAGTTGCTGCGTAAGCTGGCATATTGAAACAGCTTTATCAGCAAAAATATTGTTGTGGCAACAATAATAGCTACGGTGAGCCATTGGCCTACACCGGGGGATGAGGATCGTCGGTTCATAGTATTTCTACAGTTACGTTTTGGTTTTGTTGAAGCATTCTATGAATGGATACGGCCGTTTCAATAGATTCTCTTGTAAACGGCAATATTTTATCTGGAAGTTCATCAAGCGAAAACCAATTCGCATCTATAATTTCATGACTAAATTGCAAGGGAGCCGGATCAATTTCTGCCAAGAACACAATGCCAATATGCTTGGCCTCTGGATGATGTCCAATAGAGATAGGCGGGCCTAACTTGGCATGAAGGCCTGTTTCTTCATATAGCTCCCGTAAAATACCATCAGCTGGATTTTCATTTTTGGCGAGCCAACCTGCTGGCAGCCCCCAAGGTGCTAATGGATGAAAAACATGCTTCAACAAAAAGACACGTTCAGCTTCATCTAGAGCGACAAGTGCAACCCCCACACGATGTTTAGGAACAGCCAGCTTGATGCCCAAACGCATCAATGGTTGCATGCCTGGAATATGCATGAGGCGCGCCATTTTTAACTTCATTTTGCTTTTGATGTTCATTGAAACGGCCGTTTGCTCTTTTTGTCTCTGTTAAAAAATTTCTTCATCTTATACAGATCTATCTAGCGAGACCATAATAGTTTCTCCTAGTAGTCAACTGAGAAGTATAACAAAATCATCTTGGCATAACAGTGAATCGTAGATAGACTAAGCAAAGATTTACAATCCGTTCAACATGAAACTTTCACTTTGTAACCCCGTATAGAGGGGTATATTGTAAAATGATAGACACAATAATCACTTTTACAAAACCAAACCCATGCTCGGAGGTAGCATATGTCTGCAGAAAAACTAACACGCAGCGAATCAGACAGAGTCATATCGGGTGTTTGTGGGGGGCTGTCCACATACATTGGGCTCGATTCCGTCATTGTGCGACTCTTATTTCTTATTCTTTCTTTTGCAAGTGGTATCGGCCTTGTAATTTATGCCATTTTATGGATTATCATGCCTCTCGAAAATATTGAAGACAGTATTCGCCTAGAGGGAGACCCTGAATTACCTGTAAAGAGCCCAAAAGAACTTCAAGCAAATCAAATGCGAACAGTAGGCGTTGTTTTGATGATGCTGGGTGGATTTTTCTTGTTGCAACAGATTGGCTTTTTTACATGGATTAGTGCAGGTATCTTTTGGCCTGCTCTTCTCATTAGTTTTGGTGCGTATTTATTATTTACACGCAAGAGAAATGAAGAAAGTCGTCACGAAGATTGATTTATAAATCAGAATCTATTGGCGAGATTGAATCAGCTTCAAGTTCGAAAGCAAGCATTTCATCGAGATCTTCTTCAGTAGAAGTTAAATGAGTAGATGCGAGTGGGAGCGATACCGTGAAGGTTGTTCCCACATCTACTTCACTGTTTACCTGAATTGTTCCCCCATGTGCCTGTACAATATATTTCACAATGGATAGGCCCAGCCCAGATCCACCACGACTTCTTGCTTTATCCACACGATAAAAACGGTCAAAAATGTAAGGCAAATCTTTTGCTGGAATCCCAATGCCACTATCTTCTACAGTAATTTTAGCTCGACTGCCTTCTGTGGTCAGGCTTAACTGAACAGTACCGCCATCAGCTGTATATTTGATGGCATTACTCCCCAAATTGATAATGAGTTGTTTGAGGCGATCAGCATCTCCCATAATCCGAACAGGCTCAACCTCGACCAATGAGACTGTGACATCTTTATCAATCATGCTTAATTGACGATAAACATCAATAAAAATATTGTCTAAATCAACAGGTTTTCGCTCAAGGGGGACGCCGCCCCCATCTGCCCGTGCCAAAAGGAGCAAATCACCGACAAGACGGGTCATGCGTTCGATTTCCTCTTGAATAATAAAGAGTGATTCTGGATCGGCGTCGCCCATGCGTTGCATTAAATCGACATTACCACGAATAGCGGTGAGGGGTGTGCGCAATTCGTGCGAAACATCGGCTAACAGGCGTTGTTGGGTTTGGAAAAGCCGCTCTAGCCGTTCTAATAATTGGTTGAACGATCTGGCTAATACACCGACTTCATCAGTTCGTTCTGTATAGGGTACTCGTCGACTTAGATCGTCGGCATTGGTGATTTGACGGGCAACATCAGCAATATCTTCTAATGGTTTGAAAGAGCTAGGTGTGAGCAGGACAGCTAAAAACAGAGAAGCTGTGGCTCCGGCGAAGCCAACAAAAAGGGCAATGACTAAAAAGCGATTGAAACTTTCGATACTATCAAATAGTCGTGCGACTTGAACATGCCCAATTATTTCTCCACCCTGATCGCCCGCGTAATAGATAGGTACAGTGTAAACGCGTAAAACGGCATCTCCAATCTCTACATCACTATAAACGGGAATATCTGTAATTGCTGAGGCATCGAGAAAGCCTTCTAAGTTGCTGATGTTACGTGAACGGAATTTGATTTCGTTCTTGTTATCTGAAATGATGAAAAAGGAAGCGGCCGTTTCTATATTGTCTAAATCTTCAGGAATAGCAATGCGTAAATTGCCGTCTTGTCCTACAACAATTTGTCCCCCTTGTAATTCTTCAGCTAGAACTGATAATTTTTCGTCTAATTCTGCCATGATACGGTCTCGTGGCAAAATGTAAACAATTGTTGCAAAGAGAACAAAAGCAACAACAAAAATTGAGGTATAGATAAAGAGGAGACGATTTTGAATGGACAAAATAATACAATGATGTAATTGGGTAATCACACATCACCCAATTACTGTTAAATCAAATTAATTAATCTTCACGTAAGACGTACCCGATACCACGGACAGTGTGGATGAGGCGGGTTTGTCCACCTTCTTCTGTTTTTTGACGTAAATAACGCACGTACACTTCAATGATGTTGCTTTCACCACCGAAGTCGTAGTTCCAAACGCGATCGAAAATGAGATCGCGGGTTAGCACTTGGCGGGGGTGGCGCATAAAGAGTTCAAGCAGTTCATACTCTTTTGCAGTAAGATCAAAAATACGGCCACCACGTTGCCCTTGTCGTGTGCCTGTATCCAACTCCAAATTAGCAAAACGGTACACCTGCGGTTGGGTAGGGGCAGCACGACGCAATAATGCCCGTACACGAGCCATCAATTCATCAAAAGCGAAGGGTTTGACAAGATAATCATCTGCACCTGCATCAAGCCCAACTACGCGATCTTCAATCGTTTCTTTGGCGGTAAGCATTAAAATCGGCACATCGCTGACTGCACGAATACGTTTGCAAACTTCGATACCATCCATTCCAGGTAGCATTAAATCGAGTAATACGAGATCAGGTGGGTTTTCACGAGCGAGATCAAGCCCAACTTGCCCATCCTCAGCTGTATCGACGCGGTATCCTTCAAAGCTAAGTCCTCGTTGCAGAAATTGACGGATACGTTCTTCATCTTCGATCACAAGGATTCTTGTTGTCATGTTTTCCTCCAGTGATTCCTACAAGTCGCTTGTGGGAAACTGTTCGTTTTTAGCGTTCAACTTGCATGTCGTTTGTTGAACGGTTTTGTCTAAATTATTTTGGTATGCAAATTTCATATTGATTTTTATGTTGATACCATACTTTACGCAAGTTTATGCGTTTTCGAGACATAAGTAAACGAGGATTGTGTTAGAAAGAGATTATAGTATGTCTGGTGGATGTGACAACGGCCGTTTCTTGTCTACTCTCTTATCATTCATTTATCTATCTAATTTACCTCTTTTGGCAGTTTATAAAAGCAGGGATACAATGTGTTCACAGGAAGAGAATAGACGTTTGCCACACAGAATTGATAACCAAACAAGTGAAAGTTATCAAAGCGGAAGGAGACCCCGTTAATGGAATCTGCATATCAAGTAAGCCTGGAGTTTATTGCATGGCTGCAAACTACGTTCCCCCAACTCGAAGGATTTTTTCTGGCGATCACAAATTTAGGGTTAGAAGAGTTCTACTTGGTTATGTTTCCACTCATTTATTGGTGTATCAACAAGAAGCTTGGCAAATATCTAGGGGCATTATTTCTTGTCTCCTTAACGCTCAACAGCATGTTCAAACATTTTTTCCGGGCGCCACGTCCATTTTGGATAGATGAATCTATTGCCTTAGACACGCGGGAAGCGGGATATGGCAATCCCAGTGGACATATTATGTTTGCAGCCGTCTTTTACTTATTTATTGCGGGCTGGGTGCGTAAAACATGGGTGTGGATTGCTGCAGTTGTGCTTGTTTTTTTGATGGGGCTTAGCCGGATTTATATTGGTGCTCATTTTATTCACGATGTAGTTGTGGGATTTGTCTTGTCAGCTCTTTTGTTGCTTGGTTATTATGCTTGGAATCGCCGTTTTGACCAAAGGTTTCACAAACGAATATTGGGACAGCGATTTTTAATTGCCTTGTTGGTTCCCATTATTATGAGCAGTGTCTATTTGCTTGTGATGCTTATTTTGGGTGCACCGGATCTATCTGTGCCGTGGGCTGAATACATTCCTGTTGCGGAAAGAAGCTCCATTGAGGCGATGGCGCAATCATTTGGTTTGTTAACTGGGCTTGTTATCGGTGCTGTGTTAGAAGGGAGTCGCATTCGTTTTCGTGCTGATGGGGTTATTTGGAAGCGAGTTGTGCGTTATATTTTAGGTCTGGTTGTTGTGCTGGCGATATGGCGTGGGTTAGGAATTTTATTCCCACGTGAGCCATTGACTTTGGGCGTACCTTTCCGTATTTTGCGATATTTCTTATTGACGCTTTGGGTTTCTTATTATGCTCCGTGGGTATTTATTAAGTTGCGTTTAGCGGATGCTGACCCTGAGCCAGAAATTTCTTTGAAGTTGTAAATGTGTCTTGCCAGATTCCTCGTCGTTTCACTCCTCGAAATGATA
>JBNKHS010000152.1:0-9563 GCA_050290485.1 Promineifilaceae bacterium (SeqCode)
AGAGGCTGTCAATCTCTTCTTCAACAGCATCTACATTGCTATTCTCATTCTAATCATCGTCACTGATTTAGAACATAAACTCATCTACAATGTCATCACCTATCCCGCGACCCTTTTCGCCATTTTTGGTAGTTACTTCGTCACCAGCGACGAAAACAGCATTGGTCTCTCGATTGTCGGTGCGATTATCGGGATGATTATATTTGGGGCACTCTACCTCCTAGCCAACTTTTTATATGGGGAAGATCGCATTCCACTAGGCATGGGAGACGTCAAATTATCCATGATGATGGGCGCAATGCTGGGCTTTCATCGCATCTTTTTTGCGCTCTTTTGGGGCATCGTTTTTGGTGGTGTCATTACTTTATTTTTATTACTGACTCGTCGCGTGAGCCGTAACTCTGCCTTGCCATACGGACAATATCTTGCTGTTTCTGGCATTTGGTTTCTAATTTGGGGTGCCGAATACGCGCAACAATTTATACAATGATCAACAATCAAATCAGTTTAACGTCAAAATTAAAAATGGCAGGTATTATTGCACGCCTGCCAGGAAATTTACCCCTCAATTCGATCACACCAGTGACAGACTCTTTGTTAGCCTCTCCGATTCAAGCCGTCGAAGTCACTTACAACCAGCCGGATACATTGGAGTTTATCCATGATTTAGCGCAACGCAGTCAGGAGAACTTGGTGATTGGTATCAGTGAAATAGATACGACCGTATCTGTTGCAGATCTTATTGAGGCAGGTGCACATTACATCACCACATCCCAATTTAACGCCGACTTGCACAGCGCATGCAATGGACACAACATCAGTTATGTGCCAGGTATCATCAGCGTGATGGCCGCCCAAACGATTTATCAAAAAGGGTTCACCCTGATGCAATTACGCACAGGTGGTCCCACTGGACCAGATTTCATCGGCACGATTCGTAAAGTATTGCCAGAAGTCAGCTTATTGGTAGATGTTAATGTTTCTGAAGATGATATAAATGAATATGCGAAGGCGGGCGCGGCAGCTGTTGTTGCCAGCACATCGATTCTTGAAAACGCAGAACAACCAATGGCAGACATCATCACCCGAGCACGAACCCTACAAAAAGCGTGGCAAAACGCCACATCAGCATTATAATTTGCAGGTTAATAAAAACGGCCGTAAACACATCGAACAACACCTGTCTTGCGACCATATACACAAATACAAGCTTCCCCTATTCCGTAAACTTTCAAGAGGAATATGCTCATGTTTAATGACAAAACGATCTCATTCATTGGCAGTGGGGTCATGGCTGAAGCCATGATTCGCGGGCTAATTAACAAAAATAGTGTTTTACCCGAACAAATTTTGGCCTCTGATCCCTGGCCAAAACGACTCGACTATCTTAAAGAAAGGTATCAAATTCAAACAACACAGGACAATCGAGAAGCCGCCGAAGCAGGTCAGATCGTTGTTCTTTCCATCAAACCCCAATCCGTTCCTATTGTGGCCCCAGAAATTCGCGGACATCTACGCCGTCAAGACCTACTCCTTTCCATTTTAGCGGGCATGCCCATCAAAAAGTTGGCCGATGGGACAGCCCACGCGGCCGTCGTACGCGCCATGCCCAACACCCCTGCCCAAATCGGTGAAGGTATTTCTGTTTGGACAGCAACACCTGAAGTATCCGAGGAACAAAAAGAACAGGCGCAGGCCATTCTGGGATCGTTTGGCAAAGAGATCTTTGTAGACAATGAAGATTATTTGGATATGGCCACGGCACTCAGTGGCTCTGGCCCAGGTTATGTGTTTATGATGATGGAAGCGATGATCGATGCGGGTGTGCATATGGGTTTCTCACGGCGTATCGCCGAAGAACTGGTTTTCCAAACGATGGCTGGATCAGTTGCTTATGCGGCGCAGTCACAAACACATGTTGCCGAGTTGCGCAATCAGGTCACTTCCCCGGGGGGCACAACGGCAGCTGCGCTTTATCATATGGAAAAAGGGGGCTTGCGCACGGTTATTAGTCGTGGCATTTGGGCTGCGTACGAGCGTTCTGTTGCCTTAGGGAAAGGAAAGCAGGCGGACGGCCCAGAATAGTAGCAGATCATCATGGAATTCACAGGTCTCATTCAATTTGAAGGGCGCTGGTTACGCCTCTATCATCCTGCTCGTGTGATTACGGCCGTTTCTGAGGCAGAACTTCTGGCAAAACTAGAAGAAATCGAAACGGCCGTTGCCCAAGAAAAATTAACGGCGGTTGGTTACATCACCTACGAAGCATCTGCAGCTTTTGGTTTTGCCACCCATCTCAAAAACAACCTTCCTTTATTATCTTTCGCCTTATATCCCGAGTCCCAAATAGAAGATTTAGGGGATGAGTTTCCATTACAAACGACACCTGACTCCCCTGAATCAGAACAGTGGCAGCCCAATTTATCTCCAGCACACTATCAAACTGCAATCCAAGTCATCAAAGACAATATCGCCCAAGGAAATACATACCAAGTCAATTACACCTTTCATCTGCGGCGACCCTTTCATGAAGATCCTTTCCTGTATTTCCAGAAGTTGGTACAAGCGCAGCAAGCCGCCTATATGGCTTATTTGGACATGGATGATCACATCATCTGTTCTGCTTCCCCAGAACTGTTCTTTACCTTAAATGGCGACACCCTCACCAGCAAGCCAATGAAAGGAACGGCCGTTCGCGGGCTCACTTATGAAGAAGATCAAGCAAAAATCGAATGGTTAGCCCAGTCCGAAAAAAATCGTGCCGAAAACGTGATGATTGTCGATATGATTCGCAATGACATGGGACAAATTGCCGAAACAGGATCGGTACAAGTTCCTCAACTATTTGATATCGAACGTTATCCAACCCTGCTGCAAATGACATCTACGGTTACAGCCAAAACAAAACGGCCGTTATCAGCAATCATCGCCGCCATGTTCCCTTGCGCTTCGATTACAGGTGCACCCAAAAAGCGCACGATGGAGCTCATTCAGGAATTGGAAAAAGAAGCAAGAGGGCTTTATACAGGGAGCATCGGTATCATTGCCCCCGAGCGTCGTGCGCAATTTAACGTCGCCATTCGCACTGTCGTCATCGACAAAACCCGACAAGAAGCAGATTTTGGCGTGGGCAGTGGCATTGTCTGGGATTCAGATACCGACGACGAATTTCAGGAATGTCAAGTGAAAGCCTCAGTGCTTACCACTAAACGTCCTGTATTTGAATTACTAGAATCCTTTCTTTGGGAGCCAGAAACTGGCTATTTCTTATTGAATGAGCACCTGGCTCGTTTGCAACGTTCGGCTGCTTACTTTGCTATTGACGTTGAGGAAACGGCCGTAAAAAAACAACTCGCCATCTTTGCCGACACATTGAAAGAAGCGTGCAAAGTACGCCTGCTTATTTCCAAACAAGGCAAAATCTTCATGCAAGCGCAACCTTTAACCCATGGCGCTTTGCCGGAGCCTGTTCGTATTGGAATCGCCCAAGATGCAGTCAGTTCCAATTCTGTTTGGCTCTATCATAAAACAACCTTGCGCAAGATATACGACGATGCCCGTGCATCACGCCCAGATTGTGATGAAGTAATTTTGTGGAATGAGCGGCAAGAAATTACAGAAGCAGGTAGTTCAAATATTGTTTTATCGTTGAATGGAAATTTGGTGACCCCACCCATTTCATCTGGTTTGTTAGCGGGTACGTTTAGAGAATATCTACTGCAAAACGGCCGTATTCAAGAACAAATCTTAACATTAGATGACTTATACCTTGCTGACGACATATTCTTAATCAATTCCGTTCGTCGTTGGCGCAAAGCAATCTTAATTGAAAAAGATAGCCCAATATGATTTTCTAACCATTGCGAGTCAAGGATTGCACCATGCAATTTACTAACTACAACATTTATTTATGCGGAGGTATTGAATGCAAATATTAATTACAGGTGGCGCAGGCTACATCGGCAGCCACACTGCAGTTGAACTATTAGACGCAGGCCATGAAGTAATCGTTCTCGATAACTTATCAAATAGCAAAAAAGAGGCCATTAATCGCGTAGAAGAAATCACAGGCAAATCAATTAAGTTCTACGAAACAGATCTTCTTGATACACCTGGACTCAATGTAATTTTCAGCGAAAACAATATTGATGCAGTGATTCACTTTGCGGCCTTCAAAGCTGTTGGCGAATCTGTCGCCAAACCACTTGCTTATTACCAAAATAATGTCACAGGGACTATCAACCTGTGTGAAGCCATGCAAAATCATGATGTAAAAAATCTCGTATTCAGTTCATCATGTACAGTTTACGGAGAACCAGAGCGAGTACCGATTACAGAAGACTTTCCTCTATGGGCGTACAGTCCTTATGGCTGGACAAAGTTGATGAATGAGCAAGTGCTGCGCGATCTGCATGTTTCTGACAATGAATGGAATATCATCTTGCTTCGTTACTTTAACCCAGTTGGTGCCCACAAAAGCGGCCGTATTGGAGAAGACCCCAACGGTATCCCCAACAACCTCGTCCCCTATATTGCCCAAGTCGCTGTCGGCAAACTCCCCTTCCTTCGTGTTTTTGGCAATGATTATCCCACTGTAGATGGTACAGGTGTCCGCGACTATATTCATGTTGTCGATCTAGCGATTGGACACCTCAAAGCGTTAGACAAATTAACCCAAAATCCCGGTATACAAGCCTACAACTTAGGGACAGGGCAAGGTTCATCCGTTTTGCAGGTATTACATGCATTTGAAAAAGCTTGTAATAAAGAAATTCCCTATCAAATTATGGACCGCAGACCTGGCGACGTAACGACGGCCTATGCAGATCCCACTAAAGCAAAAGAAGAGCTTGGCTGGACAGCGAAATTGACCCTCGACGATATGTGCCAAGACGTTTGGCGTTGGCAAACAGCCAATCCTAACGGTTACGAATAAAATCAATTTCAACAAAAAAAGTGAGGAATTTAACTTTATAGCGGGGTTGTTGTAAAGTTAAATTCCTCTTTTCCCCTAAAAAAGAAAACGCGTGTTTTTAAGAAATCTTACGATTTGCCTATTTATCTACCCATTTGCGTTCCATTTGCGTTCCAATTCAAAATTCGATTGACACGTATTTTCCACACTTTATAATAGCAAAGAGTTATTTAGCACATCCAGAGAAGTAGCTAATAGATTTTGTAAGTATCATCTGACAATATTTTCAGGGGAAGTCTATTGTTGTCCAAATAGCAAGAAACGCTCTGAATATGTATTAATAACCACAAACTGTAACAGTTGTCGGTAAAGAGAGTACAACATGATGAAAAACACCGCTTCCGAAAGACCTTATTCTTCACAACCAGATGATGGGTTTTGGGCAGATTTGTTCACCCAAGAAGAATATATTATGGATCAACCGCGAATCAATGAAGAAGCTGTTGATCCCTGGGTTTCCATTAACCCACCCAAAGGGAAAGAACAAGAATGGGAAGAAAAACCTCTCCCCAAAAAAGACCCGTGGGTAATTGCTCAAGAATACTTTGATGACGATAAAACAATCGAATTAACTGTTGTTGGGCATAACAAGGGGGGGCTGCTTGTCAACTGGAATGAGCTCCAAGGATTTGTTCCTGCATCTCAGCTCCTTAATTTTGCCCAATTCCATTTAGAGTCAGAGCGATTAAATGCACTTAGTAAATGGAAGAACAAAAAATTAACGCTAAAAATCATTGAACTAAATATAGCCTCTAACCGCTTGATTTTCTCGGAGCGTGCAGCGCTTGTTGATGCAGATGAAAGAGAGCGAATGCTCAACCAAGTCGCTGAGGGTCAGGTTTTACAAGGTGAAGTCACGAACCTAACCAATTTTGGTGCATTTGTAGATCTAGGTGGTATAGAAGGTCTCATCCACATTTCAGAGCTTTCTTGGAGTCGCGTTACTCATCCAGCACAAATTGTAACGCCAGGGCAAACGATCAAAGTCCAAATCATTCAAATAGATGAAGGTGAAGAACGCATTGCGCTTAGCCTTAAACGATTAAAGAGAAACCCTTGGCAAAATATTGGTGAACGATATGCAGTTGGGGATTTAGTTCGTGGGCCGGTTAGTAATATTGTAAGTTTTGGCGCTTTTATCAAAATAGAAGATGAATTGGAAGGTTTGGTTCATATTTCTGAGCTAGCTGAAGGGGCATTCTTGCACCCACGTGATGTCGTCAAAAAAGGGGAAATTGTAACTGCCCGGGTCATTCACGTCGATGGACAAGGCAAACGATTAGCTTTGAGCATGAGAGGGCTCGACCAAAAAGAAAATTAAACCCTATTACAGCACCATCGATTCTCTAAAACATAAAAAGCCAACCCGATTATGGGTTGGCTTTTTTTCCAATACAATAATGAATAAAGACAAATAAATTCAACTCGATTGAAAACCTTTGATTTTCTGACTCGTTAAGGTATCAAAGGTCTGTGCCTGAGTGGCTTTCATACGTTTTAAAACATCACGTAGATCATCAATTTGACGGGTTACCATTACTGGATTAGGTAAATTTCTTTTACTGCCAAAATTACGTTCAAATCGTTGTTTGTTATCCATTACAACTCTCCGCTAATTTAAATTGCTCTGCGTGACTTAAGTACTACTTACTACTGTGCTAACTATACATCACGTTATAAATAATCAATGTAATAACTCATTCGTTGCCGATGTTAATTTCTTTACATTACGTAAAAAGTTACAAAGATGGCAAAATAGTACCTAATAACCAATTTTTCACGCTATTTTTATAGACATCAAACTAATGGGGAGCGTCGTGTAAGAAAGGTAAGGAAAACAAGTACGGCCGTTACCAGCAAACCCAGTAACAACAACTTCAATAAACCAGTCGGCACAATGATGGCCACTAACCCAAATGCCAAAGCAACGAGGTAGTAACCAATCACGATGATGTGTGTCGGCAATCCCCCATCTGACAAGCGAAAATGTATGTGCCCACGATCTCCTTGATACGGATGTTGACCACGCCGAATGCGGGATACAATTTGCCACGCCACATCTAAAATGGGTACAGCCATCACCAATAATGCTGTCGATAATTTAGCTGGAGAAAGAATGGACAACGTAGCAAGATTGTAACCAATGATCCAAGCCCCAGCCGTGCCAAGAAATATCGAAGCGGGTGCAAAATTGTAAAAGAGGAATCCAATCAACGCACCAGCAAAGGCAAGAGGAAATAAAGGAACGGCCGTTTGCCCCAAACGATAACTGTGCCAGGCGAACAATAACATGGCAATCGTGCCTACACCTGTTGCCAAACCATCCAATCCATCTAAAAAGTTTACCGCGTTGATCATCCCCACCACCCAAATGAGGGTAATCAAAAAGACCAAGGGTCGCCAAATAATAACTAATGGATCTTCAAAATGGAAAAACCAATCGACAATTGGCAATGTCCAAAAATCAGCTACAGGAAAAGGGTTGGTAAACCGCTCAATAAAAATGATATGTCCCATGGCAATTGCTGCGCCAATAAATTGGAAAACAAATTGCCAAATCGGTTTTAAATCATACTTATCATCTACAATTCCCCCTAAAAAAAGGATAATTGTTCCTAAGATTACACCTCTTAAGCGCAAAGCATCCTCATGCGTGTCTGGGGGCAACATCACATAAATAAATGCAATACTGGCTAAGTAACCAAAGAAGATGGGTATGCCTCCCAATTTAGGAATCATTCCTTTATGTTTGCGACGGCCTCCAGGTTTAGCAACAATATCCCAACGAAAAGAAAGCCGTCGTGCTAAGGGAGTTAACACAACGGCCGTAAATAACGCAATGAGAAAAACAAAACCGTAAATCATAAACTTAAATCTGGGCTATGCTGTCCCAAATTGCCGATCGCCTGCATCACCCAAGCCAGGTACAATGAACCCAATGTCGTTCAAATGAGAGTCAATTTGGGCAATATGGATGGGCACATCTGGATGTGCCATTTGTAAAGCCTGAATCCCTTCTGGTGCGGCCAAAAGCCCCATAAACTTGATTCGGTCTGCACCCCACTCTTTCAAAATATCAATGGTTGCAATCGCTGAGCCACCAGTCGCCAACATGGGATCCAGTACCAAACAAACTTGTACGGTTGGATTGGTTGGCAATTTGTTATAGTAAGAAACTGGCTGCAAGGTTTCTTCGTCTCGATACAGCCCAATATGCCAGACTTCTGCACCAGGCATCATTTCCCAAATGCCATCCACCATGCCTAATCCTGCACGCAAAATTGGAATGAGGCCGATTTTTTCGTTTAGTTCGGAACCAACGGCCGTTCCCATTGGGGTTTCTACTTCTTTTTCAGCAATTCCTAAATCTGCTGTCGCTTCATAAGCCAGTAACATCGTTACTTCGCGAATGAGTTCCCGAAACTTTTTGGGTTTGGTACTACTTTTACGCATTAAAGTTAATTTGTGTTTTACAAGTGGGTGCTTCGATTCATAAACCATTTCTTTCCTCCGAATGCCTAATCAAATCCATCTCCTTCGATTGTATCTCACGTCCACAAGCAAGCGAAATCTTTTCAGGTTGAACAAACGAAATTACGCAAACCATCATTCGTATCGTATAATCTCATGTAAATAGGAAATAAACAATAGACGACTTATGAGCGATAGACCAACGCCAAACAGACACATATCTGGCAAAAAGAAAAACGAAGACGCATCTGTAGATGGTTTGTTACGCCCACAACAATTAGCAGATTTTACGGGCCAAGATCGCCTAAAAACAAACCTAGCAATCTTAATTGAAGCAGCAAAAAAACGGGAGGAACCATTGGATCATGTCCTCTTTCATGGCCCACCCGGTTTAGGGAAAACCACCCTCGCCCATGTGGTAGCAAACGAAATGAATGTCAACATTCGCATTACTGCCGGCCCAGCAATTGAACGTGCGGGAGATTTAGCGGCGATCTTAACCAATTTGCGTGCAGGTGACATTTTATTCATCGATGAGGTGCATCGTCTTGGCCGGGCAGTTGAAGAGATTTTATATCCAGCCATGGAAGATTTTGTTTTGGACATTGTGGTCGGCAAAGGACCTGGCGCTAAAAATGTACGCTTGAAGTTACCTAAATTTACGGTTATTGGGGCCACAACCCGTTTGGCGTTGTTGACAGCTCCTTTACGTGCTCGCTTTGGCGCATCATACCGCATGGATTTTTATGACCAGCCGGCAATGGAATCGATTGTAACGCGTGGCGCCAGAATTTTAGACGTTCCGATTGAGGCTGATGGAGCCTCAGAGATTGCTCGGCGCGCACGGGGTACGCCCCGTGTTGCCTTGCGTTTATTACGCCGTGTACGTGATTATACACAAGTGCGTGCTGATGGGGCGATTACAGCGGAAACGGCCGTTTCCGCATTAGATCTCCTAGAAATTGACAGCCTTGGTCTCGATGAGCTCGATCGGCGTGTGCTGTTGGCCATTATTGAAAAATTCGGGGGTGGCCCTGTTGGCCTTGATACCATTGGCGCGTCGATCAGCGAAGAATCAGATACGATTATGGATGTGGTTGAGCCTTATCTGTTACAG
>JBNKHS010000153.1:0-9493 GCA_050290485.1 Promineifilaceae bacterium (SeqCode)
TGGGTTGATCATTTTTGAATCGTGACGTGGTGCATACATAATGATACTATCGCTTTCGGTACCGTCAGGGCGGATATGGCGTGTTGTTCCAAAGCCCCATGTTTCTACCTCATCAACACCAGGCACATCTTTCACTTGATTAATAATGCGATCTGTACGATAACCCACATCGAAAATGATTTGGACGTCATAATCGAATAAGGCGAGCGCATCATCTAAGGTCGCTTGTAAGGAGGCGCGAACGCTAAAAATTGATATAAAAATAGCTGTTGCCAAAGATAATGTAATCAGTGTTAAGGTTAAACGCCCTTTGCGCCGAAATGTATTGCGTAGGGAGATTTGTTGTGGTCGTTCCATTGGGAAAATTCGGCGTAAATTTAAAATAGTGCGGTCAATAAGACCTGTCCCGAATTGTCCAGAACCAAGTCCTTGTTCACTAATTGCCTCGCGTACTGTAACACGCACACCCCGCCAGATTGGAATTGAGGCTGCCAGTAAAGGGGTTAATAAAGCAATGACTGTCTGCACCATAATGACTCGTGGATACAATGGGAAGCCCTCAACGTCAAAATTAAGAAAACTAGCAAAGATACTGGCTAAGCCTTGGCTGCCTAATGCACCAAGGGGAATAGAAAGGATGAGGGCCAACACTCCAAACATCAAGACAAGGACAACGTACATCCCAGTTACTTGATTGGTTCTCGCCCCAATCGATTTCATAATGCCGATCTGTTTTACTTGCTGTGCCAAAATAGCTGACAAGGTGTTGACAATGAGGAAGCCCCCAAGAAAAAGAGAGAGTAAGCCCATCGCACCTAAAATTAAAGAGAAGGTGTCTAGAAAATTTTGTGCGGGATGTTCGCCAGGAGGAAAGACGAGGGTAAAAAGAACTAGGACACCACTTCGTTCCAAACGTGATTGGATGTCTTTGCCAACGTCTTCAACATGTTCTTGATCGAGTTGATTTTCGGCCGTTGTATAAATAACTTGGTTATAATCTCTTGGTTCGCCTAAATATTCTAAAGTGTCGTAAGTGATGTAGCCAAAACCACTGCCTTGAAGTTGAGCGGGTAACTGACTAATGTCATGGACACTACCAGAAATTGTTAGTTCTCTTTGTTTGCCATCGGGTGGCTCGACAATAAGTGTGTCTCCTATGGAGAAATTACCTAAGCCAAGAGCGGGACTAAAGGATGCCCGTTCGATGAGTAGTGTTTCTTCGGGCGGTGGAAAAGCACCTTCTTCAGAACTAAGTTTATTGATGCTAATGTCTTCAAAGTCAGGAACGGCCGTAAGTTGCATTGTACGCCAATCACCTGATTCCGTTTGAAAACGTACATTCACAAAACGACGTCCCTCTGCTTCGCCAACCTCATCCATTTCACGAATGTTTTCTATCATGTCATCATCAAATGTAGACAATGCAAAAATCGTGCCCCCCGCTGGATTTACCGCAAGATATTGGTCTGGTAAATTCTGGTCAACAATAATTTGCGATCCCATTACCATGCCAATGGCTGTTACACCAACAGCAATAGACAAAAGCACAAGAATCGTTCTTGTTTTATTTGTGCCTAAGTCTCGAATAACTTTACGCCAGCGAATGGATAGCATTTATAACTCCAATTTGAATGGGTGGTTTACTTTTTATCCCAATGCAATAATATACGTATTTATTTTAGCAGGGTTTTATTTTGGGTAAATGCAGTTAGAGGAACAAGCAAAAAATTAACATTTTAAATGAGCGTGATCCTAAAGAGTGGGATCATCTCGTAATAGACTTTTAACATTAACAACTACTTAAACAGCATACTCACCATTTAAGCCTTGATAATTGTTTCCATAAATTTGCTCATGGAAATTTACAAATCTTTTTGCTAGTTTTGCATAAAGCGGGTCACCTAATGCTGATGTTAGTGCTACTAAATTTAAATCGAACTGTTGTTTTGTCTCTTGATATATCTTCGAGAAATAGAGTACAGATTCTTGCATATAGGCAAGCCTTTCATACATATTATGGCTGTCATGAGTTACTAAATAATCACGGGCAACATTATCTTCACCCATTGTTAAATCTTTCTTCAAACGAATCGTGAAAAATGGCAAGATTTCCGTATCATTGCTCCAATTTTCAAATAATAAGCCTGAACTTGATGTCGTTGATGGATGCTCGTAATGATAAGTTAAAAGGCTATCAAAGATTGCCTCAATTGTTTTGGGGCTTGCTGAAGCCAATGCTCCCAAATCATTGATTATTCTGACCAATATATCTGCCTTTTCGACAACAGCCTGAATGAGTTGATCTGCAAAGGCATCTTTTAATTGCTCATGTAAATTAAATGCTTTTGAGGTGGATGCATAGAAATAAGCCAATGTGTATGAAACCATAATTTCGGGGGCACGTGCATTGAGCAATGATTCCCGAGTTGTAATCGTTCGATTTAATAAAGCATTTTGTCCTTCATACCGCATCCGATAACGATCACGAAGATAGGGAGTCATGAAATGGCCATCTAATAAATTCAATGCTTTGTTAACTAGTTCAATATTAGCAACACAAACGGACCAGCCGTCTTCGTTAAGTGCGGCAATAGAATGACCTTGTGCTGTTTCTTGAAGGAATTGTTCGCCTAGCCGTGTTGAGCGATTGGGATTGATATGGAGTTGATAAAAAGGGAAATCAGTAAAGTAGGGTCGTGCTGACTCCATTAACTCAGTCGTGGATTTTTCGGACCCATTCATGTTTTCTATAGTCGCCTCAAAAAATTGAGACATGATATTGTATTGTTGAGAATAGAGTGTTGGGTTTTCTTGTTTGTTATTGAGATAATGGAAGGCCATATTATCTGTATATGCTTCGATGGTGCCACTACCTGCCCATTGTGATGCAGCACGCACATAAGCTGGCCAAAGCTCGGAATCCACAACAGATTCAGCATTATATGCAAACAAAACCGAACTATTATATATAGATGAAACTTCAAGGAAAAGCTTGTGGTATTGATTGTTGGGGTCTAGACCCCAAGCAAAATAGTCACGAGATAAACCTGCTGGAAAACAAGACTGGCTCTCCCTGAGAAACGCTCTATTGTTAACCAGAATGTCTTTAACGCGAGCATTGAATGCAGGCTCACGTTTGAGTGATGTAAATGGTTTTGAGTCCATAAAATATTTAGTTAAGATACTACAATGTAATTTTCGATGCCGATTACCAAAATGTATTCTAAAGGAGATTGCTTAAAAAGGGAATACCCAATTCTGCTGAGTAAGAATCTTTTTATCTAGACAATGTTTACAAAAAATGTTGCCGGACAATACAATGAGATGTGTTTTGGCGAGAGATTGTATGCTGATGAAGAAATGACTGCGGGACCAGGATTCGAACCTGGACTAGACGGTTCAGAGCCGTCGGTTCTGCCATTAAACTATCCCGCAAAGGTGCAGAGATTCTACCAAATGGTGTGAACCCCTGCAATAGAATTCAAACTTTATGTGAATAAAGCAATGATCTTATCGAGTCGGGCGAGGCAATGCTCACGTCCCATAGCAACCATTGATTCGTAAACGGGGGGGGATACATTTTGTCCAGTCATCCCTTGACGCAACTTACCAAGAAATGGGCCTACTTTTTCATTTAATGTATGTTTTACGGCAATTTCACCAATGCCAGCGCTAATGGTTGTAACATCAAATGGTTGGGCGTTGGCTACGAAGTTGCGTGTTTCTTGATAGGCAGCTTTCGCATTTTCTGTGGGTAATTGTTTATGGCTTAACGATTCGGCCGTTTCTGTAAACTCACTTTCTTCAAATAAGAAGCGTAAGAAAGGTATGGCATCGGGAAAGGTTTTCATGCGGGGCTTCATTGCTTCAATGACAAGGAGCAAGGCATCAATATTTACTTCCCATCCTTCAGCTTCGAGATACGGCCGTAATGCTTTCGCCAACTCCACGTTATCCATTTCCTGAATGTACAGCCCATTAAGCCAATCGAGCTTACTGTAGGGGAGTTTCATCGGTGTCGGGCTAATATCGGCGAGATCAAAGCGAGCGATTGCTTCTTCAATGGTGAATTTTTCAATATCATCGCCAAACGTCCAGCCCACATTGGCCAAGAAGTTGTCTACGGCTTCGGGCAAATAACCCGCATGCATATATTCATCAGCACGAACCAACACTGTTTCGCCACTATCCATAAATGCGTGATCGCGCTTGCTTAGCTTACCTTTGCCACTGGGGCTGAGGATCACCGGTAGGTGTGCGTACTGCGGTACTTCCCAACCAAACGATTTAAAGAGATTCACATGGAGTGGAGCGGTATTTAACCATTCCACACCACGAGTGACATGCGTAATCTTCATGAAGTGATCGTCAACTGGGTGGGCGAGATGATAGGTTGGTAGGCCATTTGATTTAAGCAATACAAAATCGGTGGTTTGGCTGTTTTTAAAGATGACTTCACCACGAATCATGTCCTCGACGACAGTTTCCCCCTCCAATGGCATTTTGTAGCGAATGACGAACGGCTTGCCTTGCGCTTCTAGTTCAGCCACTTTGTCGGCGGGGTAATCCCGATAGCGACGATCATACCCACCTTCTACACCTGCTTCGCGCATTTCTTTGAGCTCTTCAGGAGTGGCAAAACATTTATACGCATGTCCATTTTCAACGAGCCAGTTTGCCCACTTTTGATACAGTTCACGTCGTTCGGTTTGAATGTAGGGGCCGTACTCACCCCCAATGTCTGGACCTTCATCCCAAGTGATGCCGAACCAGCGCAAACTATCCATCATATTTTCCATTGCACCTTCAACCGTGCGTTTGGTATCGGTGTCTTCAATCCGTAAAATGAATTGACCGCCGTGCCGTTGAGCGTACATCCAGCCAAACAGCGCCGCCCAAACGCTGCCAATATGCACATATCCTGTTGGACTAGGAGCAAATCGTATTCTAACTGTCATTTTTTGATGACCTCTTTTGAAAATTGTAATTCACAACAACTATTTTGAATTAAAAGCAGCAAGAATCGTGAATTACTTAAGTAAAAACGTAGAAATCGTTTTTTGTTATTTCTAATAACGTTTTCGTTTTCACTATTTAGAAAGGGGAGTATACAAGATCATACATCCTTATGCCATTTCTAAATCAAACGAATCACCCTTAAAGACACGGCCGTTTATCTGAATATCAATGGCATGTGTACCGGCATAATAAACACGTGTTGTAATTGGCTTGATGACGTGTTTCTTGTTCATAGTGATTGATTCGTGAGCATTGAGGGTAAATGTTTTCAGCTTAAACACTTTTGGCGCTGTTGTCCCGTTCGCTTTGACAAAATGAACGATGTAATCGACGATTAAATGTTGTGGCTGGCTATTCTCATTGATGAGGTCGAAACAGAACTCAATGGATTCTCCCATTTGAATGGTTTGCGGCGCGATTTGAAAATTGGTCAACTTGATTTGTGGATCACCATACCCAAGCAAGGTTAACGCGCCTGGATGTCCTTGTTTGACCAGCGAACGTAATGCCTGTTTTTGAATCCATTGCCGTTCTGGCGTTTTGTTCATGTCCCATGCGGCGAGAGTTTGCACGACCAAATCGGGATGATCTTTGGTGATGTCGTTGAGATGGTTGGCTACAGAGCGACGCACGTAGAGAGCCGGATCGTCACGCAGTTCTTTGAGCAACGCTAAGGTCGGTGTGGGGTCTGCGATGAAAGCATAGAGCCGTCCTGCCCAAGGCAAGCGGGGACGCGTCCCTTCGCTGACGAGGCGGCGTACGTGTTCGTTGGGGTCATGTGCCCATTGGGCCAGGATGGCGAGCGTTTCTTCTTGATAACGGATGAGATACGGCCGTATGGCAAACTCAGCCGAAAAGCGTTGCGTAATTTCATACATCGCCTGCATCGATACTGCAAAATGTTCTAACCCATACACTTCAATAAAATGGGCCATCGGCCAATAATGCCAACCGCCATCAATCAATTTGTCATCTGCGGTTAGTGGCTGCCCTAAGATTTGCGCTAAGATGCCCCAGGCGGTGGGGTAATCTGCTGGCAAATTATCATGCAGCGCTGCGGCAAAGACGATGATCCGTTGTTTAAGTTCTAAGTCGTCGATTTTGGGGCTGATTTGGTTGACGAAGACATCGCTGTTGAATTGAGGATAAACGGCCGTAATACTTTGTGCCATCCCTTTGGCTAACTCTTCATTTAAATTGTCTTTTAAAGCAAATGGTTCTGTCATTTGATGATATTCCTTTATTGCGTATTCCGTATTGCGTAGCCAGAGGGATGATACGCAATACGAAATACGTTATACGCAAAACCCCTATAATTATTATGAGGCGATCATAAAATTCGGAGGTGTTTGATACCCACCAAATGCTTCAGCAACCAATTCCACAAAGCGAATCGTGGTCATATCTTCTAGATAGGGGCCAATGGCTTGTAGGCCAACTGGCAAGCCATTCTCGCTGATACCAACAGGAAAAGCTGTCCCTGGATGTCCACTTAAATTACATAGACTGGGGTAGATTCCGATGTAATCATAAGGTGTGTCTTGGCCGTTGATGTGCAGGGTGCGCTCGGGAAACGGCCGTTCATCATGCGGAAATGCTAACGTTGTTGTGACGGGCGCCAACAAAACATCATATTCTGCAAAGAAGTTACGATAGCATTGACGGTAATATTCGCGCTGTCCAAACCAGAGGAGGACATCGGTGGCATGACCGACAATGCCCTCGGCGCGCGCATCCATATCAAAGCGACCAACACTTTTGAAGGCTTCAGCTTCACGTATCCTCTCTTCCAGTGGCGCTCCTGCGAAAACTTTCATATTCAAAAGGCGTAGATAAAGTGCGTAATATCTTTTAAGATCTTCAAATCCATCGGGCATGGCGATGGTGACTTTTGCCCCAGCATGGGACAATTGGCTTGCCAAATTATCGAGGGCATCTGTAATGGCATCATCAACCATGACCCACTCTAAAGGCGGGATGATGGCCACGCGAAAGTCACTTAGTTTTTCGTGACGAGATGGTGGCAAATGCAGTGACCAAGCGACATCTTCTCCCATATCGGGACCAGCAATCACATTGAGGGCGAGACGCAAGTCAGCGGCGGTACGTGCCAACGGGCCTTGGACGCCCATGTAGCTGCCGTCGTTGGGCAAGACATGCCCTGGAAAATGTCCGCTGCGCGGTACGGCCGTTTCACTGCTCTTGTGCCCATAAATGCCACAGAAAGCGGCTGGTAAACGGATTGAACCGCCCAGATCGCCCCCGAATTCAAGTGGCGACAAACCAGCGGCCACAGCTGCCGCACCACCACCTGTGCTCCCGCCTGGGGTGCGGCTTAAATCCCAAGGGTTGTTGCTTGCTCCAAAGATTGGATTGTCTGCTTGCCAATCCATGGCGAAGGGAGGCACATTGGTTTTGCCCATGATTGCTGCCCCCGCTTGGCGTAATGAGGCAATAGTGCGTGCATCTTGTTGTTCGATGAGTTCAGCTCGTTCTGGGACACCGCCCGTTGTGGGCAAACCGGCCATGTATAAACAATCTTTGACCACAATGGGCAGGCCAAGGAGTGGGGCTTCTTCCCCTTTGGCCCGTCGTTGATCCGCAGATACGGCCGTTTGTCGGGCTTGGTCATAATTCGGAGTAACAATCGCGTTCAATTCAGGATTAAATGTTTCAATTTGAGCCAGATGTAACTCTAGTAATTCCACTGCTGAAATTTCTTTGTTTTGTAAAGCAGTGAGCATCTCAGTTGCGCTTGAAAACGCAGTAATCATAATATGTCTCCTATTGTTTGCTTGAAATGATAACTGCATGATACGGCCGTAAACTGACACCCTTTGTCAACAATTCCTGAACGAATAATTACCAATTATCAATTACCTGTTGAATTTTACAAGGTAGAGACAGGATCGATATCCACCATCCAACGCGCAGGGATGGGGAAGTCGGCAAGAACACGCATGGGGTCGGGACTTTTGATCAGTACTTGCCAGCGAAAACGGCCGTCGATGCGGTTAAAAAAGGGAGTTGTTGGCCCCAGAATTTCTGTCGCGGCCAGCGCTTCATTACGCACATGCAGACGCAATCCTTTAGCCAACGCTTCCGCTTCGCGCTTGCCGCGATCATTGATCGGATCAACCCACAACAAACGTGCCATGCGCCGGAAAGGCGGATAGTTGTGTTGCGTGCGGAAACGAATCTCATCAATGTAAAAGGAGGCAAAATCATGATCTGCGGCTGCTTGGATGGCGTAATGTTCTGGTTTATAGGTTTGGATAATGACACGCCCGCCCAGCAACCCACGCCCAGCTCGACCGGCAACCTGTGCCAAAACCTGGAAGGCACGTTCTCCGGTGCGGTAGTCGGGCAACCCCAAAGAGACATCGGCGGAGATAACGCCTACCAAGGTCACCAAAGGCAAGTCGAGCCCTTTGGCAATCATTTGTGTGCCCACTAAAATGTCAGATTCGTGGTTGATGAAGCTGGCAAGTAAGGTTTCGTGGGTATTGCGCCCAGCGGTTGTGTCTCTATCCCAGCGCGTGATACGCGCATCGGGCCAACGCTGCTGCACGCGCTCTTCGACCTGTTCCGTGCCTAAGCCAAAATAACGAATCCGCTTCGATTTGCACTGTGGGCATTCTGCCTGATTGGGCTCACGACGCCCACAATGATGGCAAACCAACATCATGTTGGGACGATGGTAGGTTAGCGGCATGTCGCAGCGGGGGCAGGCGGCCACATAACCGCAGTCACGACAAATGACAAAGGAAGAGGTACCGCGTCGGTTCAAAAAGAGGATTGCTTGTTCGCCCCGTTCTAACGTTTCCGTGATTGCTTTTTCGAGGGCGCGGCTAAAAATGGAACGATTTCCCGCGCGTAGTTCCTGGCGCAAATCGACGATTTGAATCGGTGGCAAAGGAATGGTAAGCGCATCATCGGGATCGCCTTCGGTATTATGTGCGGTCATTTTTTCTTGGGGGATGGCTAGGCGCGTTAGTTGGCTTTCGATGCGGTGGCGATGTCCCATGACCCGTTTGGGCAGTTCGAGGAGTTGAAAACGGCCGCTTCTGGCGCGGTGATAAGTGACAATATCGGGTGTGGCACTGCCCATGATGAAGACACCGCCGAGAATTTCCATTAAGGTAATCCCCACATCGCGTGTGTGATAGTAAGGCGGGGGCACAGGTGGCGTTTGTTTGTAACTCGGGTCATGTTCCTCATCGAGGATGATGACTCCTAAGTTAGGCAATGGAGTGAACAAAGCACTGCGTGGCCCAACGATAATGTCGAACAAGCCTTCGCGGGCCCGTCGCCAAGTGTCATACCGTTCCCCATCTGTTAGGCGGCTGTGCAAAACGGCGACCCGTCCCGGAAAGCGGGCGGCAAAACGGCGCACCGTTTGGGGCGTTAGCGCAATTTCGGGGACGAGGACAATTGCTTGTTTGCCTTCATTGAGAGCAGGGGCGATGGCGCG
>JBNKHS010000154.1:0-9425 GCA_050290485.1 Promineifilaceae bacterium (SeqCode)
CACCGGCAGCATTAAGCGAGAGTAAGCACCATATTTGGCTAAATGTTGAGAGGCAAACCCTTCAGTGTCTTCATTATGGTGTGTTGTAATTGGAGAAATATCAAAGAGTTGTTCTGGGATAGATTGTTCGAAGAAAGTGTAGGTAACGCCAAGATCAGAGATTCTCTCTTTTTCGTTGGCGTATTCGCTAAAATATTCTGCTTCGACACGAAAAGTTTTTTCCTCTAAATTGACTAAATTTATATATGCACTTGTCCCATCGATGATTTGACATAACTGCTTCGCCAACTGAGTAAGGATAATATCAATATCTAACGTTTCTGTAATTGTTTGGCTCGCTTCTCTCATGGAGATTTGAGCAGTCAATTGTTGTTGTGTTTCTTCAAAGAGTTGGGCATTAACCAGTGCAATTGTTGCTTGTTGGGCAATATCTTGGCATAGAATAATTTCGTCATCCGTAAAATAACGAATTTGCCGACTCTCCCACAATTCTGCAAAAGCCATTACTTCCCCACGATAGATCAAGGGTAAAAGGAGCGTGCTTTTGGCATCGTAGGTCATCATATGCTGGCGTGTCGATGGTGACAAATCTACTTGGTACAGGTGGTTAATTGCTGGTTGGTGGGTGTCTATGACTTTTTGTAAATTCGGGAATTCATCCGGGATTGAATACGTTAAACCCAAGTCAGATTTTCTTTCATTGTCAGAAGCTGACTCACTAAAATATTCTGCTAATATGGTCGAAGTTTTTACAGTGGAATCATAGTCGCAAATATAAACACTGGTTACGTCAATTGCTTTACCAAGTTGGGTTGCAATTTGTTGTAATACAATCGGTAAATCCAAAGATTCTGTCATCGCAAAGGTTGCGGATCTGAGAATTGTTTGCTCTTTTAATCTTTGTTGGGTTTCTTGAAAAAGTTGGGCATTCAGGATGGCTGTTGCGGCTTGGTTGGCAAAACTGGTGGCAATAGCTACTTCTTTATCTCCGTATGCTCCTATCTGTGAACTATCAATGGTAAGGAATCCAACCAGCTCATTGTTAGAAATTAATGGGAGTCCCATCCAACCACGGATGTAATCTTCTTGTGCCCAGTGAGCAAAGCGCGGATCTCGCTCGACGTTTTCTAAGCATAACGGCCGTTTCGTGCTAGCAATCTCCTTAAATACACCACTATTTGATTCAAAAAGTTTGCCAATAAGCTCTGATGGATATTTGTGTCCTTGCCCTGCAACCAATTGCAATTTGTCTTTTCGTATTAAAAAGATGGAGGCTGTATCAAATTCAATAACACGCGCTAATAGATCTAAAATTGAGGTAAGTACTTGATCTAAATCCAGCGCATTGGTCAAGAGAATGGTTGTTTCATTGATCGCTTCTGAAAGTGCTCGTTGGGCGTTTCGAGATGTCTGTAAAGCATTGGCAAGGTCTGTAATGGCTAAATGCAAGAGTAGGGCGATGATCAGAAAGTTTGCAATCTGGCCGAAAAGTATATTTTCAATAGAGACCGCAAACGATTGTGGTGTAATCCATCCATTGGTTTCAATAGTATAAATACTGAAAGAGATTACAATTGTAATTCCAGTAACGATAAGTGCTGCCCGTGGACTGATGAGCAAACCAGCTAGAATAATGACAATAGCAAACGAGGCGAAACTTGAGCTACGAATCCCTCCAAATAAGATAGTAGACAAAGTAATACTAAATCCTGCGATAACCACAAGGAGATAGCTTGCTCGATTTAGGTTTTTTGTGTGCACAAGGCGAAGGACAACAAGACCAATCCCAATGATGAATCCACTATAAACAAGATTCAAGAATGGTGTTGGGTTAAAGATAAGAATGACGACTGCGTAATAAAGTTGGATTAAGATTATGCCCAGGACCAGGTAATGAATAATGCGAGCCTTTCGTGCATCATCTATATTGGCATAAGTAGGAGGTGCTAGGAATTTAGTTAGATATGATCGCATAAAAGAACAGGGTAAGTTTCGTCATCTAAATAATTGTTGCTCAATTTGAGATTTAGCAATCCATATCGCACAAATCTTGCAAAAATGAACTGTTAAACAGATAAATGATAGTATCAGTTTATTTAGACTAGACGTCAAACTCAAATGGTTAACTTTTACACGTTTTACACAAGTTGTTTGTTTTGCTGGATGAGAGATTGCCTTAAAATTGCTCTATCCAGATTGTCATGTTCCATACCTAACAAAACTGCACCAATAACAGGAGGGGCATCAAGACGCACTAATTGGGCATAAGGAGCTATTGTATGGATCATTCTTTCCATTGATGAAATTAGTAATGGACTTCCCTTGAAAAAGCTGCCCCCTAAAACAACATCAAATGATGACTCAGCAATGTCGAGTTGACGGATGACTCCGTTGGCAACATCACCTAATCCAAAACCTGCCCATTGGACAATGTCTTGCGCAACACGATCTCCATTATTGGCAACTGCAAATACCAATGGCGCATAGCTTGCATTGAGGTCATATCGTTTTCTCATGAGACCAGCAAGCAGATCTTCTGTATCTTTTGCGCCAACCTCGGCAATAAATGCATCGGCTAATTTGGTCTTTTGTCCACGGTGTGCCCATGCACGAGCGACCATTTGCACTGCACGATGAACCAACTCGCCCGAGCCTGCCATTTCATCTCCCCAATACGAAGAGCCCATCACACGGCCGATTTTACCTTGCAGATTACGGCCGTAACAGTTACAGCTTGTACCTGCGCCGACAACAACACCCCAGCCATCGTCTGATCCCGCAGGTAGTCCAATAAAAACGTCATTGACAAGTGTGAACGGGGTATCACATATAATGTCACGAATGATTTGTTCATGTGGAGCTCGATCTTCTGGCCAATCGTACCCAGCTAAGCCAAATCCCGCACCGGATAATTGTGTGGGTTGGATTCCTGTTTGCTGGCATGCTTGATCGATGATCTCTGTTAAGACTTGGCGTGTACCTTCCCAGCCAATGCCCTCCCAGTTGCCGGGGCCACTTTGACCAAAGCCAAGAATACGGCCGTTTTCATCTGCAATGAGCGCATGACTTTTTGTCGCGCCTGTATCTATCCCTAAGTAAAATTTTGTCATATTGATTGCTGGTAAGGCCTTGCATGATGACAACTGTAGTTGTGCATGTCGGGCCATAAATTAGACTACTGCCGCATTAAATCTCGTAAAACTCGCCATCCAATTACTTTGACCCCCGATTCCTCAACTGCTTGCCGCCAAGCATCATCTAGAAATAGCTTGTAATCTGCGACACGATTTTCCCAATCAGGCGCAATGGCACGAATTTCAGGTGTGTCGATGGATGGATGAATAATGAAATAACTAACACCAACTGGCAACCGATCTAAATATTCTTTTGCTGTTTCAACACGGTTTTGGGGTTGGTCGAGGGGCATCATTTCGATTGAATCGAGTAGGGGGAACCCCTGTTCTTCTAATTGTTGAAAGTAGGCTAATGTTTGTTCATCTGTTATGTGGCCAGACGTACGTAATGCCTCGGCACGAAACATTAAGGCTGGCAGTTGATACTTTTGGGCAACCTCTAAATAAGTGGGCAAATACTTCGGGTGAAGTACTGTACCCATATGCGAATCGATGTGGGTTACATCAATACCTGCATCCAATGCACGTTGAATTTGTGCTTCCATTTCGACCCGCACAGCATCAATTTGCATTTTTTCTTGTGCTGGTTCTGATTGCGCATGGAAATGCCCCTGATCATCCATTAAACCAGTGGCCTTGTCTCTAGAGGAAATTGGCCCCCATCGGTAGCTGCCTTCCCATTCGCTGGTCACCGTAATATGTACTCCCATATCCATGTGGGGATAGTTGCTTTGATTTTCACGGCAAAAAACGGCCGTTGCGGGGAACCAACCGCATGGAACCATTGTTGCTGCTGAGGAAAGCAGCCCATACTTAATCAGCTCTTGGTAAGCAGCGACTGAAGAGTGACACATGCCAATATCATCTGCATGAAAAATAACAGCACGGTCATTGCTGGATAAACCTAATTTTTCTAATAATGGATTTGTGGACATAAGAACCTTTATAACTTATAGGTATATTACAGTAGATTTTGTTTTTGGGAGAGTTTGTGATTTCTTATAAATCGTGATGCGTAAAACATGATTGATCAATCACGTTTTACGCATTTGGGTCACTTCAAATTTATAATATACCAGTCCCTAATCTTACTTCTTGGCAAAAAATTGCGGCAAAAATTCTTTGTTGGTTTCCAGCATGTCTTCTAGTACAGCTTCAACCTTATCTGCAGAAGGGCCAATCGGATGGGCCAGCAAGGCTTGGTAAGCTGCATTTTTGTCCCCATGTACGGCAGCTTCTACAGTGAGGATTTCATACTGTTTAACGGCCGTTAATAAACCAGATACAACTGCGGGTAACGGTTCTGCTTTGATGGGTTTGATGCCATCTTTGCCGACGATGCTAGGCATCTCTAAGACCCAATCTTCAGGCCATTCAGCAACGGCGCCATTATTGCGTATATTCACTACATGAGTTTCCTGCAAATCATTGTAATGGGCATTGAGTAATTGTGTTGCCACCGTTGAGTAATATGCCCCGCCACGTTGCATCAACCCTTCAGGAGGTTCATTGCGATCTAGTTCGCCATACTGAGCCAATAGCTCTTCTTCAATTTTCATCACTTCTTCTGCACGAGATGGTGGCCATGCTTCCTGCGCGGCTAATTTTTTGTCAGTGGCGTAAAAATATTGCAAATAGTAATTGGGAATCATTTGTAATGATTCGATCAATTCGGGAGTCCATTCAGGTTCGTCCGCTGCACGTAGCTCGGCAATATATCGCTCCATCACTTGTGGCCACACATCCTCGCCATCAATGGCAAACCCACGATGCCAAGACAAATGATTAAGCCCTAATGTATCTAGATTGGTTTGTTCGAGACTAATGTTTAAGTTCTCTTCTTTATTTAACTTTTCTAGAATACTGATACGGGCGTTAATTGGTACGTTACAAACGCCAACAGCTGGTACATCTGGCGCATAACGGCTTAATGCTTCTGTGACTAAACCAGCTGGATTGGTGAAGTTTACGAGTAGAGCACCGGGCTTGGCATACTTCTTTACATCTTCTGCTAACTTGAGGATGACGGGAATGGTTCGTAATGCTTTTGCCATCCCGCCCACACCAGTTGTTTCTTGCCCGATTAGGCCATGACGGAGTCCCAAATACTCATCTTCGCGTCGAGCTTGCATCCAGCCAACGCGCAATTGGGTTGTCACATAATCTGCATCTTTTACTGCTTCTTGCTGATTTGTAGTGAGATGCACTTTGAATGGCGCACCTTTTGCTTCGACCATACGTTGTGCGAATTTACCAACGATGTCCAAGCGTTCTTGCAAAACATCCATCAACCAAAGTTCGGTCATAGGAAAGGTGTCAACACGTTCTAAAAATCCATTGATTAGTTCGGGGGTATAACTGGAACCGCCCCCAATGACGGTAACTTTCATTTTATTTACTCCTTTGTATATCGAATTAGTAATCCGATATTCGGCTTGTTAAACGGAGCTGCGATTATTCTGCATGGTGTTGTGCCAATAGGGCTGATGGCGTTTCTTTATTAGCCATTCAGCTGCAAAAGTGCAATGTCTCCCAGAGTTTGTGCAAGCGCAACAAAATTGGCACACAAAATGATTGATTAAGTTTTGGGCTACCGTTACTGAAATATTATGGAATAAGGATACGAACTAGGGATGTACTGGCTATCAATACAAGGAAAACGTGTGGCATGACATCATTGCGCCACTAACAATATGAACTTATTTCGGTGAAACGAATTGTTATTCTGTACGATTGTAACTTAAAAATCTGCTAACCCCACATAATTTGCACAAAGACATTGTAGTTTCTTGAAATAAGCATTGACAATACCTTAAAAATGTTATTAGTGAGAATCAAGTATTGAAGTAATGAATGATCGGTAACAGATGTCACTTTACAGAAACTGCCGTATCATGAATCAGTTGCCACTGTTATTCCAGGAGGGGCAGGACAATCGCTTCCAGTTCTTGTTCGCTGATTTCACCCGTTTGTACATGCTGAATGCTGCCTGCACGGTCGATGATGAAGGTCGTGGGGAAGCTGCGCGTGCTGTATTGTTGCGCAACCTCACCGTCTAAATCCAGTAGAACGGGGAAGGTGAATTCATTGGCAGTGATAAACGGCCGTATTGTTTCCGCACTTTCCTGGGCATTGATTGCCAGCACGGTCAAGCCTTCATCCTGATGGGCTTCGTAAAAACGATTGAGCCCCGGCATTTCGGCGCGGCAGGGAGGACACCAGGTCGCCCAAAAGTTCATGACAACGACCTCTCCTTCATAGTCGGCCAGCGAAACAGAACCGCCATCCAATGTATCCAGCGTAAAATTTTCGGCCGTACCTCCTTGCTGCGCCTTTGCTTGCTCCGAAAAAACAGTAGTAGGTTCTTCATTCATTTGTAAACCCATCCAAAGCAACGTGCCCAAACTCCCCATAATGAGGATTATAGCGGCGACCAGCATCATGTTATTTTGGCGTCGTGCGGTAAGGTGGTTGTGATCATCAGTGTGGTGAAAATCTGACATAGAGCTGCTCCATTTTCTCTTGTGTATCTCTCTCTTTAGATGCAGGTATGTGCAAGAGGTGACAGCACAAAGTGGTAGTCGGTAAATGTTACCATCCCAATGTCATTCCGCGCCAATCGCTACCTGTTTTGTTTCCATCATCCCCTATCCTTTCAGCTTAAACCACTTACTGGTAACCATTAACCACACAAAGATGGTGGTTTAATGCGCTGATACAACGCGTATTTGTGGGTTCCTAAATGGTGCGAATTATGTTATAAATATCTCTGCAACTGGTTTCTCCACACTCAAGCATGCAATCAATCTTTATTGGTAAATAATTTTAGAGAAAGAACTACGGATTTTTTTGTTGTACGTGTTTTATAATCGGCATCATTTTTGTTCTTTACATAAACGTCAGGAGGTGACCGTCAGTTAAAGCTTATCATCAAATTTTGAGTAAATCTTGAAGCTTAAAAAAAGGAGACAACTATGACATTCTTTGCATCAAAAAGTGGTGTGCTTGATATCGATGTAGGGGACAGCCCTTCCCGCGCAGGGACACCTCTTTTGGAAATGCGTAATCTTGTTCAAAATAATGTCGTTCAGGTGACGGCAAATTTTTCGGCACGCACAAATGTGGCTGGGCGCGCCAATGGCTTTTACTTTACACTCGCTACCGTGAATGCAACGGAAGTCACAGCGTTGACGCCGACACAAGGCATTTTCCAGAGTAGTGACGGATGGCAGTCAGTTACGCTCACCGCTTTCTTTAGAGTTAATGAAACGGTCCAATCGCCAACGGAAGATATTGACTTTGAGGTATTGTTCTCAAAGGGTGATATCAGCGGACAGGGGCAAATTAATAACTTCTTGCTGACGGGGAATGTTGTTACTGTTATAGAGCCATAAGACGTTGTAGTTGGCAGACGTATGCCTGAACTTTGAACGAAAACGGCCGTACTCAATCGGCTTTTATAGGTAACAAAAAAGGGCTAAATTTTTCACCTTAGCCCTTTTATTTTCTGTATGCCAGTCTGTTGAAAAGTGCTCACCTAGACGAGCAAGTGAATTAGGGCACGAGATTATACATCTTCATTACCTGAATTCTGCATATCTCGCCATTCTTCAGCAAGGAGCGAACACATGACCATATCCATCATCTGCCCTTTGGTCATGCCATCCTGCCTTAATACCCCTTCTTGAGTGAACCCAAGACGCTCAGCTACGCGGCGACTGCGAACATTTTCATTATCCTCGCTCACGTGTTTGAACTTAAGCGCCAGTCGGTTGAGATTCATGGTTGTAAAGGCATAAGCGATAAGGCCCCTGCACGATTGAGTGACAATGCCCTTCCCTTCATATTCTTCGGCAATCCAATATCCTAGTTCTGCCTTGCGCAGCAAAGGGACTATTTTTGTCAGGCCACACATGCCTACCATTTTTTCTTGAAACAAGATAAGGCTGTCTAATGTCTTACCTTCTGCATATTCACGCTCTTGGCGTAGGATGAATTCCCTGCAATCCTCTAAAGTTTGGATTGCATTAGGCCAGTCTTGCCACTCAGTAAGGTGCTCTCTGTTCTGCTCAAAAATGGCAAACAATTCTGGAGCGTCTGTTGCGATAGGAAGACGCAATGTAATGTTCTTATTGACGCGATAAGTAAACATAACTAATTTATTTTCTCCTTGGGAAGATCATTGTTATACGATTTCTGATCTTACCCAACCAACCTATGGTATTCAATCTAACTTTCGATCACAGGCGTGATGTGTATGGAAATATTGAAAGGGCTCGACTATTTTCTTGTCGGGAAGCTCAAACCACCCCGAAATTGGCGTAAAGGTATTACAAATGCTATGAGCGATTATCTAGGTGAAAAAAACCTAGAAGAACGCATCAAAGAAATTCAAACAATCGTCAACCGCATGGACACACGATGGGATCACGGCTTTATTACGAATGAGGAGGAATATATTCAACAGCGCATCAAGCTTCAAATAGAGCTAGAACAATTAACACCCGTAGCAGATGATGATTTAGAGCAAGCTGCGGATTTACTAGCTAACTTTCAAACGCATTGGGATAGACTAGAAGGAGATGAGGAAGCTAGACACGAATTGGTTAAATTAATTATTGAAAGAGTTTATATTCAAGGGGATAAGGTTGTTGCCATGACTTTGCGTTCAAATTACCATTTAGTTTTGAACCATAAAACAAATGAGCCAACCTATCATAAGGTTGACCCATTGAGTTACATGGACGGGAGCGACGGGTTTCGATCGCTCACGTGTATAATTTTTCTTCCGAGGCACATAGCTGACCAATTCTTCTCGGGTAAGCAATCATTTTCATCCATTTTATCACCCTCAAAGGTTGATAAGCAAACGGCCGTTTTGGCATAAACAATCTTCTCTCGCCTTTCCCAAAATCAAACAACCTATTTAGTTGTTCTCTATACCCCAATTTTCTCAAGATGACCATGGCTGTGTTAAATCGCCCCCAAATATTATCTCGATTAGAATGTTGTGATCGTAGTTTTTGCATAGTGCGGGCCGTTCTCAAATTATGCTGGTTGCAAGTTCGACTACTGGATTCTATACTTTAAGTTTGTCAAAGGTAAATGCATTAGCTGCACCGCTTCCACCATTTGGAAGAGCAAAAACGATGATTGAGAAAATCGAACGTCGGTTGTCGGTGGCCGACGAAATCGAAAAAGAACTCGATCAGGCCCTGGCGCGGTCCGACCGGCTGCGTTAGGCAATACTAAAAAAGGCGTTTGAAGGTCAATTGGTATGATGATGCTTAA
>JBNKHS010000155.1:0-9297 GCA_050290485.1 Promineifilaceae bacterium (SeqCode)
ACTGGTTCGTCTTTCTTGGCCATTTTCAAAAACAGTTTAATGGTTAATGAATACATACGGAAACGGCCGTTGCAACAGGTCTATACTCAAATCATAATTAAAAAGGAGTTTATCCATGGGAAAAGTCAATATTAACGCCCCTGCACCTGATTTTGAATTAACCGATTTTACAGGGAAACCATATAAATTATCAGATTACAAAAACAAAAAAAATGTTGTGCTTGTTTTCAATCGCGGGTTTATGTGACCATACTGCCGCGCGCACATGGCGCAGTTGCGTCAAGATTACGATCAATTTTTAGCTGCCGATGCTGAGCTTCTTGTCATTGGTCCGGAAGATGCCCAAAAATTCCAAGATTACTGGTCAGAACATGATTTACCATATCCCGGCTTGCCCGATAAAAAACATACAGTTCTTAAACTATATGGCCAAGAAATAAAGATTTTTAAATTCGGCCGTATGCCTGCTCAGGTCATTGTGGATAAATCTGGTATTGCCCAATACGTCCATTATGGTCACTCTATGCAAGATATTCCTAAAAACGATGAAATTTTAGGTATCTTGGCAGAATTAAATCAAACAGCCTCACCAATCTCTTAAAACCACAAAACATCAATCCCATCCACAAAAAACGGAAAAACAGGTATACTGATAAAGTAGATGGGATTGAATTCCCCTCATTAGGAGCCAATAAAATAATATTGGAGGAGCAATCCAGTATATAAAACCAACAATCTAATGTTTTTCTGGTAATTTACTTAATTTTAGGGTACAAATTCGCCCAAGAGGGGTTAACTAAAGTAATTTCCACCCAAAACGATGCCCCCATAAGCGCACGGAAACAGGAGCAATGTCGAACCCACCAGATATTCAAGAATATACACAACTAGATGATTCAACATTGGTGTCTGCTTGTCTCAATGGAGATGAGCAAGCATGGGGTACACTTTTAGAACGATATAATCGGTTAATCTACACCATTCCTTTGCGTTTTGGGTTTACTAAAGCTATTGCCGATGAAATACATCAAGAAACCTGTCTCATAATGCTCGAAAAACTGGATACTTTACAAGATAGGAGCCAACTCCGTTCTTGGCTAATGACCGTCACCCGTCGTGCCTGCATTAAACGATGGCGCGCTAAAGGGGTTGAAGAAGTTGAGTTAATGGATACCGAGCAAGCAAGGCATGCAACTATTGAAGAGAATATGGGACGTTTAGAAGAGCAGTTTCTTATACAAGAAGCATTCACACAAATTTCTGGCCGTTGTCAACAACTACTACAAAGCCTATTTCTCACAGATCCACCACTGACTTATGATGAAATCAGTGAAGAATTAGGAATTTCTCTAGGCAGTATCGGTCCAACACGTTCTCGTTGCCTAGATAAATTGCGAAGAGAGGTTGAACGCTTACAAAGGTAAAAAATATCAATTATCAAATTCGATGTATTTTTTCTAAATGAGTTGACTCTGTACATGTAATATGCAATGTACATGCTTATAAAAAGGCCTAAATTGCTTATTTGGTTGTGTTTAAATCTCAATGTTAGATTGTTTAAATAAGCGTTAGTGTTCGATTTTACAAGAAACCTTTTGTCCAATCTTGGCCAAGAGTCAACGCATTAGAGGTATAAATAAATTTCTTATGGATCATCCAAACACAAAACAACTACTCGCACTTTATAAAAATGAATTAAGTAAGGATGAAGTATTTTCAATTACAGAACATTTAAATCATTGCACAACTTGTCAACGTGATTATGAAAATGTATCTCGTTTGTTAAATGGACTGCAAAAAACGGACTTAGCTACACCAGAGCCAAGCACTACTCAGAAATTAGTGGCCGCTTTTAGGCAAAAGCAATTACGGTTGGCCAACAGATTACGACAATCAGCCTCTTTAGAATTTGATAGTTGGGCAAATCAGCCAGCAGGTTTGCGGGGACAAGTTAGTCAAAGGCAAATTTTACTTTCAGAGGGGATTTATGATATTGATTTGCAAATTGATACGCCACCATCAACACCATATTTTGATATTCAAGGGCAAATTTTAACTGTAGACGAGATGGAAGGAGGTACAATCTCTACAATCGATCTTGAAGGTTTGCAAGTACGGTTACATGATGCAAATGGAGAGGCTTGGTGGGGTGTAACAGACAAAAACGGCCGTTTCTCCTTTTTGCAACTCAATTATGGTACATACGATTTTCAATTGCTGTTAGATGATCACGACATCATCTTTAAAGAGTTAGACATTATCGCGTAATGGATTTAGCAGAAGATTACCTCGCTCTCTCAAATACACAATCACGCCGAGCTTGGTTAAATCAACATGCGCCTGTCCCAAATTTAGACCTTATCCACCATCTGGCCAAACAAGCCAATCAACAATCCCGCCAAAATCCCCAAATAACATTACCTATCGCTCAAGCAGTTAACGATGCTGCTAATTATTGGAACGATAGTCAAACACGTGCCGTAGCCATCCACATCGAAGCCAACGCGTATCGCTTACTTGCAGAGTATAAACGCTCACTCACACTCTACGAAGAAGCATCAGATTTATATCGTACTCTCGACATGGAATTAGAAGCGGCAAGAGTTGCCGTTGGCCAAATTGATGCTTTAGGCTATTTAGGGAACTATGAACAAGCGTTAGCCTTAGCACGTTGGGCATCTGATGTCTTCATCGTCGCTGGCGACCAATATGCACTTAGCAAGATGTTGATGAATCGTGGCAATATCCATTCGCGATTAGGCCAGTTTGCAGAAGCACGTACATTGTATGCACAAGCACGTACAATCTTTCGGGATAATAATAATGCACGTTATCTCGCAATTCTAGATGTGAATGATGCAATCGCCCTTACCTATTTGGATGATTTTCGCGAGGCAGAAAAACTATATCAATCAGCTCAAATCTATTTTGCTGAACAAAAAATGTCTAACCATGTGGCTCACATTAGCGTGAACTTGGGCCATCTTTATTTTGCCCAAGGGAATTATCAACAATCATTACGTGCGCTCAAACGTGCCAAACAAATCTATACACAACAGCAAAACACAATTGATCTTGCTTACGTCGATTTGCATCGTTCTGACAACTATTTAGCACTTAATTTGTGGCAAGAATCTTTAGAAACAGCACGGTCAGCCCGCGACACATTTGCTGAAGCAGGTATGCCTTGGGAAACGGCCGTACTGTGGTTAAATGAAGCAGTTGCTCTGGCACATATGCCCCATCAACAACCTCCCGATATGTTGTGGGATGAAGCACGCAAACATTTCCAACAAGCAGGCAACGAGTTGTGGCAAGCAATGACCGATATTTACCAAGCAAACAATGAAATTCGTATTGGGCAGCTAGAAACAGCACGAACGCGAACACAACAAGCACGTGCTATATTTAGACAAAAAGAATTACGTGGACGTACTGCCCATTGTGATGTTCTATTAGGCAATATTGCCTTACAAAACGGCGAACTCTCACAAGCAATTTACCATTTTGATCAAGCACAAAAGCAATTAGCCCATGCAGATATTGCCTCAGTTGCTTATGCTTGTTATTTTGGCTTAGGACAAACGGCCGTTAAGCAAAACAATCTTCCTCAAGCACATCTTTATTTCCAAAAAGCAATCGCGTATATTGAGCGTTTACAAGCAGCGATAGGCTCTGAAGATTATAAAATCGCCTTTTTTAGTGACAAACTACAAGTATATGAAGCACTCGTCCAACTTTGTTTAACACAAACAAAATCTCCTGCTATCGCCGAAGCATTTGAAATTAGTGAACAGGCAAAATCACGCGCCTTACTCGACACCATTGCCCGTAAAAAAAGACCAACCAAAACCAAGCGAGAATCTGATTTAACGGAACAGAAAAACCGCTTAAAGCAGGAGCTAAATTGGTATTACAATCGCTTAAATGAATCGCAACCAGACAGCGCCCCGTTAACTCCACAACAAATTTCAGAAATGACCGACGCCATTACCAGACGCGAACATGCTTTAGGAAAGCTCATTAAACAATGGCGCTCCCCCGATTTAGCCAACGCCCCAAACAACCCCATTTGGACAGTGACACTTAGCCAAATTCAAGCCTTAATGCCTCCAGAAACATTGCTCCTAGCTTATTTTATTGCCCAGGATGAAATTTATGTCTTTGGCATTCGCCATGATGAGATTTGGGCGGAACCTTTAAACACTACAGAAGCTGAAATCTTAGCCGCAATGGATGATTTACATTTTCAATTTAACAAATTCCAATATGGTGCTGCCTATCAAAAGCGTCATTCAACCTCAATGCAACGACAAGCCGACGAAGCCTTATCGCAACTTTATTCTGCACTAATTACCCCATTTTACGAACGATTATCAAATATAGACGCACTCGTCATTATTCCACACCGTTACCTACATGCTGTTCCCTTCCACGCGCTTTATGATGGCGACAACTATCTAATCGATCAATTCACAGTTTCTTACGCACCAAGCACAACTATTTTATACCGCACGCTAACCATGGAAACTGCAGAAATAAACCAGCCACCTGTGATTATGGGTATTGATGATCCCATTATCCCCCAAGCAGTCGCCGAAGCTGAAGCATTAGCCAATTTATTCCCTAATGCACATCTATACCTTGGAGAAGAAGCTCAAACAGAACACCTGACAGAAGCAGATCAATCCCCTACTTTTTTACATCTTTCTACCCATGCCACTTTCCGCGCCGATAATCCCTTATTCTCTGCCATCAAACTTGCCAACGGATGGCTTGATGTAAATGACATATACGATTTAAAAATGAGTCCACCACTTGTTACGCTAAGTGCATGTGAAACAGGCCGTACCCAACTTTCAGTAGGAGACGAGTTCGAAGGCTTAAGTCGTGGGTTTTTTGCTTCAGGAGCCCAAACCCTGTTGATGAGTATGTGGATGGCTGAAGATCAAGCTACCGCCCAATTGATGACACATTTTTATCAAAACTTACTCAATGGACAACCAGCTAATTGTGCCCTTCATGCGGCACAACAAACAATTAAACAATCACACCCCCATCCATTTCATTGGGCAGCGTTTATGCTAACTGGGAATCATCGTTTGCGTTTAGGAAGAGGAGTATCGTTATCATAATCCCGTTGGAGAGCGGGAAGGAGTAATCATGAGCCGCTATTTACAAGTTCAGCAGAAGAAGATCTATTTACAAATAGTTTTATTTATGTGCTTAATATGTTCGACATTTTTTCTACCCAATACTAGCAAAGCACAAAACAATGTGGTTGCCATTGTAAAGGTAAATCCAGGCACAAATGTCAATCAACTAGCAACAGATCATCAAGCAACCGTCATTGGGTCTATTCCCTCATTGGCACAATATCGATTACAAAGCGCTTCACCTTATTTACTTTCAAATTTGGCGGCAGATTATCGGGTACAGTTGGTGCAATCTGAAATAAAAATAGACGCACGACCACGTTGGATAGGAGCTGATGGTCAAGATGCGCTTTCTCCAATTGGTGGACCTTTTTTAGCAACGAATCCGCCACCTCCCCAATTTGCAAATCAGTGGGCAGCACAACTTGTTCGTACAGAACAAGCACATACATTGGCAACCGGAAGCAATGTTATCGTTGCCGTCTTAGACACAGGTATCGATCTCGATCACCCTTGGTTAGCCGACAAGATTATAGCTGGCTATGATTTTGTAGATAATGATACATACCCTGCTGAAGAGGCCAATGGATTAGACTTCGATGGAGACACGTTAGTCGATGAAGCTGCTGGTCATGGTACGCATGTAGCAGGCATTGTCGTTTTGGCCGCACCAGATGCAAAAATCATGCCAATCCGCATCTTCAATTCAGATGGAATTGGCAATTACTTCAATATCGCGCAAGGCATTGTTTATGCAGTTGATCATGGAGCAGATGTTATTAATCTAAGTGGTAGTGGTGCAGATGATGTTCCATTGTTACAAGATGCTGTAGCTTATGCAAAGTCTAATGATGTTGTCTTTATTTCATCTGGCGGAATTAATTCACTTGATTATCCGGCAAGTTACGAAAGTGTGATTTCTGTTGGCGCATCTGATGCAAATGATTATGCACAACCATTTGCTGACTATACTGGGGATTCAGTCTCTATTTATGCCCCTGGTGCCTCCATTTTCTCTGCCTATTATGATAATAGTGGCATTGGTTGGAGTGGAAATTCAATGGCTACCCCTTTTGTAGCAGGTGGCGCAGCACTTCTCCGCTCGACAGGAAATTGTGATTACAGTTGTGTCTACGACACGATTAATGATTCTGCACATCCTGTTTATCGCAACGGGGTTAGAGGGTATCGTCTTGATTTAGTTGATCTGGTTACGGCCGTTTCCAACACACCTCCAGACCTTGTGGCCAATTATCACGTGAATCCATCCGATTCCCCTACCGACGACTCCATCCAACCCTTCATCCAAATTCAAAATAACGGTCAAAGCATTGCGCTGCACGATCTCACGATTCGATATTGGTACCAGACAGATACGGCCGTAGCTGAAGAATTCCATTGTGATTATACCGATCTTGGTTGTGCTCATTTGATAGGTAACTTTGTCAATGTGGACAACATTGATGAGGCAAACCGTTATTTTGAGCTAGGGTTTGCAGACAATGGCTATTACCTCTTAGGAGGGCAAAGTTCAGGTGATATTGTTCTGAGAATTAATCGTACAGATCATGTCCCTTATGATGAAGTAAATCATTATTCTTATGATGGAGCCGCATCTGAATATACCGTCTCTGATAAAATCACCTTGTATTATCAAGGCGAATTGGTTTGGGGCTCAGAACCAACCTCACCAAATGCACCGCCTCCACCCGCTTCTACTTGCACAGTACCAGCCTGGAATGCAAGCCAAGTTTATTTAGGTGGAACTCAAGCCTCTTATAATGGCAATCTTTACCAAGCCAAATGGTGGACAATCAACGAACAGCCAAACCTTTCTGGACAATGGGGCGTGTGGCAAGATCTTGGTCCATGCCAATAAAATAACTACCGACATTCGCTCTAAAACAAAAAAGCTGGCCCAAAATTGGGCCAGCTTTTTTAGATTCTTGCAAGTAAACTTTTAATTCATTTTGCTAAGGAGGGCAGTTTTGCCCCACGTTGCTGGAAAGTAAAGCGGATCAATTTCTAACGCTTTGTCATAACTTTGCAGTGCAGAACGATAACGGCCAATTTGTTCATAAGCGCGACCCATATTGACATAAGGAAATTGAGGAGCATCATACCGAGCAGCTGAAGTTGCCTTTTCAAACCAAGGAATCGCTTCAGCAAACTCCCCTTTTTCCATCAAGTACGCACCAATGTCGTTATATGGATTGCCATACCCGGGATCGATTTCAATTGCTTTATGGCACATTTCGATTGCTTCATCGGTGCGATCAAGCATATTGTAGGTCCACCCTAAAAACGTATATGCCTCTGCTGTGGGAAACGTGTCAATGGATTGTTTGTATAAAATAATTGCGTCACCAAATTCGCCATTCATTTGGCGTTTGTGCGCTTGTTCATACAGGATCATTGCCTTTTCTCGAGCAATTTTATCTTCTGACATCATAATAACCGTAGTGTAGCAATCTAAATTGTACCTGTCAGCAATGTGTAAATATTTCTTACACTTTTCATACGAAGATGCTTATGCGAACAATTTTAACACATCTTGAAGTTCTATGAGAGCATTAATTTCAGCATGAGGATGAATATGATCTGGTTTATGAAAACGGTTGCTGGATTTGAAAAATATAGTGTGCATTCCTGCAGCGCGTCCGCCGACAACATCACTTGCCGGATCATCTCCCACATAAACGGCCGTTTCTGCTTCCACGCCTAACTCATCTAACACCTGCAAAAAAGGATCTGCATTCGGTTTCCATTTTGTTACATCTGCCGAAAATACCATCGCCTCAAAATATTCCAACAAACCAAAACGCGCCATATCTTCCTGATGCAGCGTTCCCGGAAACATCGTGTTGGAAACAAGCCCAAGTCGATAACCCGCATCCTTCAAAGTAGTGACTGTCTCCACAGCATGGTCAATTAGATACGCTTGTGCCTGAATCGCCGCTCCATACTCAAAAGCGGCCGTTTCCAGATCCGTGTTAGCGACACCACGCACATCAACGGCATGCAATGACGCCGCAATTAAATCCACAACGCGTAAATTTTGTTCGTGACGGGTTGCTGCTTGCCACATTTGTGGCAATAAACCAAAGCCTGCATCCCGAAACTGAGCAAAGGGCGGCATCTTATTGCCGTTCACAGCCAACGCTTCGTATGCGGCCTGAAACCCAGGCGTTTCCAAATCTGGCCAATTCGTATACGGCCCCGCATATTCAATTAACGTCCCACCCAAATCAAAAATCACTGTCGCTATTGGCATCCAATACTCCTCACGTAACACGCATCACGCATCACGTCTCATCTTATGAAACAAAACAACATTTTTACTTGGCACTTCCATCTGCCAACCAAGCCAATCCGCAATCCAAGCCATCGTTTCAATTTTGTAAAAGGCGACATGCGTTTCGTCACGCACATACCACCAGTTGGTAAAACGGTGATCATCATCCAAAATTTGGGTCATGATTCCTAACCATCCCCCCACGCGCAAACAATTATCTAAACGCTCAAATTCACGGCGCGGCTGGTAAAAATGTTCGGCCGTTTCTGTGCAGGTGATAAAATCGTATTTTTGTTTCAGTACGGCTTCATCTGGTGCAAAAAAGGGATCATAAATTGCAACCTCATGCCCTGCCTCTGCCATCATCAACGACAATGTTGGGCCTGGACCAGACCCAAAATCTAGCCCACGACTATACGCTGGCAATTTGGGCAACAAGACATCACTCACTTGGGCCAACCATTGCCGATAACGCATATCTTTTGGATCATTTTCATGATGTGCGTAGCGACTCAATTCCTCATCAGCATCTAAAAAATGGGTTGGGTCAACAAACGTCAATGCGCAATCTGTGCACCGCCAAAAATCGCGCCCATGTGCCTGTATAAATAAATATGTCTTTAACGATTCACACAAAGGACAACCCATTTACAAAACCTTTCTGTAGGAACAAAATATTGTCCCATCCAATTTTACCCAAATTGTTTTCATAAGAGAGAATCCTATCATATAATCTCTAAACATCTAACCGGAGATTTTGTATAAATTTATATCTACCAGAGGTGATATTCATCCTAACTCCCCCTTTGTACCTCTGCGTCAAATTTAGGAGTAATCATGACTGTC
>JBNKHS010000156.1:0-9260 GCA_050290485.1 Promineifilaceae bacterium (SeqCode)
AATGTCAACTCATTTGGGTTAGGCTTCCCAGCACCAGTACGCATTACCTCACCAAATGAGACACCTGCTGAGGATGTGCTCAATGCGCTTTTTTTGTTGTTAGGGTTGCTCGGTGCAATTGTGATTATCTTGGGTATTTTTCTTGTTTATAACAGCATTAGCGCCATTGTTTCCCAACAGGTAGACCAAATCGGTGTCATGAAAGCAATTGGTGCGGATTCCCGCCAAGTTGTTTCCAGTTATCTGCTGCTTGTACTTGCTTATGGCTTTCTTGCGGCTTTGGTTGCTGTGCCCATTGGCGCGCTGGCAGCATTGGGCATTCAACTTTTCTTTGCCCAATTTTTGAATCTTGAAATTTTTGAAGCGGCTGTTGATCCGATGGCGATTTGGGTACAGCTAGCCATCTGCTTTATCGCGCCATTGCTCGCCGCCATCATTCCGCTGCGTGCAGGGATGAAAATCACTGTACGCGAAGCAATCAGCACCTATGGTTTGTCTGGTGCCATTGGTTTGGTCGATCGTTTGGTGGCCAAAGCAAAAGCAGTTCCTTACATTTTTTTATTGACCATTGGCAATACATTTCGCAATCGTCGCCGTGTTTTGGTCATTGAGTTTGCCCTTGTGGTCGCAGGCACAATTTTTATGATGGTGATGGGACTCAATGACGCCACCAATTACACTTTTGGCAACAAGTTGGCGGAAGTGCAAAACTATCAAGTAACGTTTAATACCGAGCAACCGGAACGGGCTGAGCTTTTACAAGCGGTGGCGCTGGAAGTGGATGGCGTAACGGCCGTTGAGAGTTGGTTATTGCAATCGGCGACCATTCGCCCTATTTCTCAAGTAGAAAGCGATGTCGAAGATGCCCGGGTGACGATTTATGGACAACCTGCCGAAACAACATTTTACCAACCAGAATTGATTGCGGGTCGTTGGCTGTTAGCGACAGATGACAAACAGGTGGTGATTAGTCAACGGATAGCGGAAGAGCAAGGATGGACGGTTGGTGATGTGGTGACGTTGGAAAATGGAAACGGCCGTATGCTCAATGCAGAAATCGTAGGCATCATCTTTGATCCAGCAACCAATAGCTCTGTTCATTTACCATTAGCAACGTTACAACGCGAATGGCGCAATTTTGGACTCGTCAACAAAATCAACATTCAAACCGAAAGTGTTGATGCTGAATTCCAACTTGCTGTTGCTGAGGCGGCTACCCAAGCCTATGAAAATAATGGTGTAGGGTTGGCTCCAGCCAATGCCAATACAATTGCTGAAATTACAGATTCCGCATCTGATGGCTTTGACATTATCTTGAATTTGCTGGCTGTTATGGCTGTCGTGATTGCTCTTGTTGGTGGTGTTGGTTTGAGCGGTATCTTATCGCTGAGTGTGTTAGAACGCCGCCGTGAAATTGGGGTGATGCGTGCGATTGGTGCTTCCAATTGGCAAATAATTCGTTTATTTGTAGGTGAGGGCGTGTTGCTAGGTTTGCTTAGCTGGCTGATTGCCTTTCCGTTGAGTATCCCCTTTGCCTATCTATTTGCCACCCAAGCATTGTCATTTGCTCTTAATCAACAACTGGTTTACCAATTTACGCCATCTGGTGCAATTTTATGGCTGGTTATCATTTCCGTATTGGCGATGATTGCCAGTGCCTTACCGGCACGTGGTGCTTCTAAAATTAGTGTGCGCGAGAGCTTGGCTTATTCATAACGACAAATAAGTATTAGCTTGACTGTTTGAGGGGCAACAAAATTGTAAATGTTGCCCCTTTATTTGTTTCCCCTGTTGCTGAGATTTTTCCCTGATGTTGTTCCACGATTCGCTGGCATATGGCCAACCCAATCCCTGTGCCCTCATATGCAGAACGAGCGTGTAGTCGTTGGAACATACCAAAAATTTGCTCACCATACTCAGGCGCAAAACCAATACCGTTGTCACTGATTGAAATACTGACTTCATTTTGGCTTATGTGAGCACATTCAATATTTAGGATAAGTGGATGTTCCTTTTGCCGAAATTTCAATCCATTTTGGATTAAATTTTGAAAAAGTTGTTGCATTTGTGTGGGATTGGCTTCAATTGTGGGCAAATCACCTACAATAATTTTTGCCCCACTTTCATTAATAGATAACTTTAGGTCATCAACTGTTCTTTGAACAATTTTATTAAGATCAGTTGGTTGAAACGTTTCGATCTCATTTGATAATCGTGAAAATGCCAGCAAATCGACAATAAGCGTTTGCATCCGGGACGATGCATTTTGCATTCGTGTTAAATAATCTAATCCACGCTTATCTAGCTTATCTGCATATTTATTGGTAAGCCGATCGCTAATCATTTGAATTTTGCGTAAAGGTTCTTGTAAATCGTGGGAGGCTATATAGGCAAAATTTTGTAAATCTCGGTTACTGCGCTCCAGCTCATGAGCATACGCTTTTAAGGCTTCTTGCGCCTTTAATTTTTCAGCATTACTAAGTTCCAAATCTTGTGCGTAAGCGCTAAGTGCCCTTTCCGCTTGTTTCCGTTCTGCCAATTCTCGTTGAATAGATGAGTATAGTCTTGCATTTTCAATAGCAATTGCTGTTTGATGACCAATGCCGGAGAGTAAAACAAGATCTTCCTCACTATAAGCATTCAAAACATAACTTTGGGCAGAGATACCGCCTATCACACGTTCACCAGCAATTAATGGCGCAAACATAATGGATGCTGACTTTCTTGAAGTATCACCGACCATTTCTTCATTTTCAGGTGGAGTCTCGACCTCCTCACGGGTGCGGGTGATCATAAATGGCTCTTTTGTTTGCACAAGACGAAAAATATAGTCACCGGGGGCTGCTTGAGTGGTTGGCTCATGCCAACGTTTTCCGCAATCGTACATGATAGGGAATGATATTTCATTGGTTTCCTCATTGTATAAACCAATGAAAAAAGCATCTAATTGTAAACTTTGCTGAATTTGTTCAAAAATAATCTCAAGTACACTTGACAGATCCCGTAAAGTCAAGACTGCTTGACTAACTTTGTTCAAGGTTATTAATTGTTGTGCATGGTGCTTTTCTTGATTTGCATACTCTTGCAACTTTAACTGATTGTCTTGAAGTTTTTCTACCTGTGACTCTAATGTTTTGATTAACTGTTGCACATTTGTGTACCGGTTATTGAATTCATGAATTAAAAAAAACAGCAGTGCGTATAAAGCAATTAAATAAAATGTCATTCCAAAAATAGCTAATGTGGGGGAAGAAAAAGCAGACGATGGTCGTAATGGGTTTGGATAAGGTTGGCCCGTATTATGCTGCCATATGGCAATTGTTGAATACTCAATAACTAATATTGCCATTAAACCAGGCACATATCGAGAGGGGATGACAAGTAAAATAAAGACAAAACTGACGCTCAGAAGTGTAAAGATTGAGATGGACCAATATCCCTGGCTTAGTCCTAATACACCTAAACTTATAATGATAGTGCTAACGATGATGGCAGAACTGATGTTTATTTTTCCGCTAGAAAGAAAATAAGAAGCAATAATCGTGATAACAAAATAAAAAATCCAAGCAATAAGTCGCCTGTTAGGTATGTCTGGGGTGCTTAAGATGATGACAAATTGGGTTATGGTTGCAATAAAGAATAAGGCGAGCGTTAAACGTAGTGTACGTTCTCGAAATCTTTTATCTGCGTCGTTCTGTTGTGGAGTAATCCATTTGTTCCAAATTGTTTTAGGAGGCATTAAATTTCCTATGAGCTATGGCGTGCAAATAGATGTGTAGGATGGTTATCTATGTTAAGTAGTGTACACATCAATGTTGACCGTTTCAATTTGTGATTAAAAATGTTTTAAGGATTGTGTAAAGGAAGACAAAAAATAAGATAAATTTATTCTTCTGCAAAAGCATAAATGGGTATTTTAGGGTTATGATTTTATCAAGTTAGAGGGGAATTGGCAGTGAAAGATGTGGGAAAATAACTGTCTATTAAGAGTAACATGACTCATCGCGCACTTAATGATGAGATAAAATGTGCGGATGAGTCATGTTGCTGAATGAGAAGCTGTAAATTTTAGTATGGTTTATTTAGGGCGAAGGTATATCCTTTTGAGCCATCCCAATTGATTGACCACGTCATCAGCCCTTTGACCTGAGGCACTTGGTTATACGCTTGTGTCACCAATGATGGTGACATATAACCACCACCAGCGCCAACCTGTGCGGGTAGACCAGGAGCCATCTTACTGTATGGAATTTGAATAACGGGGCCACCACCTGCGACTTGGAAACCGTTGGCCATACATTTGGTCTGCTCCACAAAGCCTTCAACGGTGCCTGCTTGGTAACTTGTGGCGACACCACCGGGGCAGCCATACATGCTGCCATTGTAATATTGCATTTGCAGCCAATTTAAACGGCCGTTATCAAGATACCGTTTAATAATTGGCAGATACGCACCCCACGGACCACCGTAGGCAATTTGTCCACCGGTCACATACGCCGTTTCTGGTGCCATGGTGAGCATAAAGTTGGATGGCATTTGGGCCAAAATTGAGTCGATAATATAGATAAGGTTATCTTGCGAGGCTGAGTTTTGGCTCCAAGAGGCACCAGCCACCAAGCCAGATTCAATGTCAATATCGACACCGTCAAAGTTGAACTCTTTTAAGATAGGAACGGCCGTATCGACAAATTGTTGGGCAACGGCGCGAGAGCTTAAATCCATTCCTGCGGCTGCGCCACCGATAGAAAGGAGCACATGGCGACCTTGTGCTTTGGCTGCACAAATCTCGGCAGGGGTAGGCACATCTTCACCGGGAGCCATGCCGTCTTCAAAGACCATGGTGCCGTCAGATAAGAGGACAGGGAAGGCGACATTGATGACATTATAGCTGGGATGGGAATCTGTAATCGGAATATGCCCCATACCAGGATGGGTTTGGCTGCCGTCCCATGTTTCCCAATAACCTACAAGAATTTTCCCGGTTGGTGCGGATTGCACAGGACAGGATGAGCCGCCATCAGGTGTGGCCGTTGGTGTTGGCGGAACAGTGGTCACCGTTGCTGTTGGGGTAGGACCATCGGATGTGGCGGTTGGGGTAGGTGGTATGGTTGTATTTGTTGGTGTGGGCGGAACGGCCGTTTGTGTGGGTGTTGGATTGCCATCTTGGCAGGTACTAACGAACGTCCATGCTTGCTGCCAATATTGACCTACACCCGGTTCATACGCCCACGCTGCTGCAGCAGAACACCAACCGGGAACATCACAACGATATTTGTTGCCCACATTTTGTACCAATTGTCCGGCGCTGTAGCTTGTTCCTGCGGAGTAAGTGGGTAAGCCAACACAAGATTCACCATCGCTCGGTGTCGCTGTTGATGTGGCGGGAACCACTGTGGTTGGTGTACTGGTTGGCCCGCCACCCACACAGGTGCCTTCATCTGCCCAAACACCCCACTGTCCGGTTGTTCCTGGCTCTTCATTCAGCGTCCACCATTTGGCACGCCAATTGTGCCCATTGTGCGAGACTTTATCCCCGCTATGATAAACTGTGCCACTGTTCCAAGGCGGTTCACACGCTTGTTGCGCTTCTGTTGGTTTTGTCAGTGCAAATAGCATGGTAAATAAAACGATTAAAAAAGTAATAATACAGATGATTTTTAGTTGCTTGCTGGATTGTGTTGTTGTCATCAAGAGAGCTCTCCTTTCATATTTTGTGTTTATCAAACAGCTTCTTTTCCCACCTATACAGAGTGGTAGGGGAAAAATAAAATACATTTCGCTAAAAAGCAGAAAGAGGAATCAGAAGTGAACTTATTCTTGTGTTTGCAGTTGGATGGCCCCAATGGTTCGTTTACTTTTGCTATATTTTCTCTATACTGGATGATTATATTTTGTCTAAACATACAAATGTATGCCTTGGGTTAACTGTATGGATTCCTATCAAGAAGCTTCCCTGAAAACGGCCGATAATTTATTAACCATTGCCCAATCGGGCATGGTACAAAATGTTTCTCATCTGTCCTTGCCAGAAATTGAAGGCTTAGTCGATGCTGTGGCGCGTGTGGCCCCCGCGGGCAATGTCCCCGGTGTTATTGTGAATGGCTTGGCACGCTTAAGCGGCCGACGACCACCGCCTAACGTGGTCAAGCGGGACGTCAATTTGCTGTTCAAAGGGGTTGAATCTGCTTTGGACAAGGCGGTCTATGGTGCATTTTTTGCGGGTCCTGCTGCGGTTATTTGGGGATACCAAAATTTATTGCAGTTAGCGGGCAAAGATCCCACGGATTCCTTTCCGGATGGGTTATGGCAATTTTATGTGGAATATGCGCTGCGTGAAGACACAGCACGTCATGCTAATGAAACACACGGTTTTGACACCGTTCTTAACAAACACAATCTCAATTTAGCCAAGGTAGATCGCCTGACAGCATGGGTGATGGCATCTGCCTCAATTTTGCATCAATATCCTGCTTTGCTGGCCAATGAGTGGCGAGAGCGGGTATACACATCGTTGCTGGCAGAGTTGACTGCACAACAGCCAGATGCTGCGCATTATGCAGGATTGTATCGACAGTGGATAAAGAAACGGCCGTATGGTCGGGGCCATGATGCCGATCCGCAGCATAATTATGCAACCTATCGTCGCATCAAGTTTGATCAATTTTTGGCTGAAAACACGCGCAATCTGAGTATGGAAACGTATCAGCAATGGGTGGAGCAGATTCAGGCGCGCAAACCAGAGCGCGATGAGTACAAACAGCAAATGAGCATTTTGGCTTATTTGCAGCCAGATGCGTATGGAGAAACACGTCATCCGATTCCAGTCAGCGCGGCGAAGATTGGGTTAATTTATCAGGGACGTTATTACTTGATTCCCATTTGCGGGCAAGACGGCCGTTCTTTAATTACGGTTGATGAAGTGCGGCGCAGCATTGCGGGTTTGTTGAGTTTGCCGACGGGAGCGACGTCGGTCAAATTAACACAATTAGCTTCAATGAAACGGTCTGCCTTAGCAGAATTCCGCAAGCGATTGAATCCAACATTAACGCAATCGTTGGAAGCGCTCCGTTTTGCTCCCGTTTTTATCAACGCCGACCAACGTGCGCGCCACTTATCTTTGGCCACCATCCGCCAGGCTGAACGGGGTATTGGCGATCATGCTTTGACGATTTTTGATACGGGCGAGACATTTGTTTTTGATCAATCGCATATCTTTTTTGACGGTGCATTGGGGTCTGCCTTGGCAGAGATGATGACCTTGGAAGCAACGTCGTGGGCCGTTTATTTGCACCAACAAGCTGAACCGGCAGCCCCCACGACAATTATGAAGCCGTTGCAGTTGCCCATTGAATCGAAAGAAAAACATTTTATTGAACGAGCTGAACGGGTGACGCATGAAGTGGGCGTTGAAAATACACACATTAGCTTGAAACATATTTTGGCGACGCGCCGCTTGTTTAAGCAGCGCAGCGACTTGATCCAGTTAACGGTAAATGATTTGTTTATTTTATATCGGGCTGTGCATGCCTTAACGTACAAACCATCCCCGAGACTTTTAAGCGAGCTAGAGCAACTTGGAGAGAAACGGCACACAGAAACGGCCGTTTCCCTCGCTGTAAAAACGTTAACTGAACCGCCGAAATCAAACCCTGCCATATTTATTCCTATCGACGGCTCTCAAGAGACACCACGAGAAAGACTCTATCCATTAGTGTTTGAGATACCCTTGCAGGAACTTGATCTCATTGCCTTGCATGAACGAACAACACAGGCCTTAGAGGCATACAAACAGGGCAGTGGCCAGATGCGTGAAGATGCGTACATTGAGTTTGATCAGCTGCAGCGCACTTACCTTGCTGCACTGGCCGGGTTTGGGCAGGTGTTGAGCCAGGCCAAAGAGATTGGTATTCGTGGCCAAAGTGCCAGCTCTGGCTCAATTCGTATGTTAGCCAATATGCCGGCACCGATTCAGCGTTTGCTTGATGCTGTTCCTAATCGTTTTGATGTCCTGAACGATCTCATTAAAGGGCGCGAGGTGTTTTCTAATGTCGGTGCAGTGGCCCCTAGCAGTACCCTAACGCGGTTTATTACCGCTAAAGATGATAATGACAAAAAAGATTTGGCCTGGGGTGTGTTAACTGATGCCAATGATGTGGTGACGTTGACATTACGTGATTTTCGGCCTTACGTGGGAGCATTGATTGAAGCCGGGTACCGACCCCTCGCGCAAAAGATTGCCCAACATTATTTAGATAGTTATGCTATTGGGTTTAATCAATATTTGCAGAAGATTCGCCACATTACACTAACGAGCCGCGAAACGCAGTTGTTGCGGCCAGATGAAGATTTGGCGTAATAATGACGCTTTGGAATTTGATGGGGTAACTAACAAAAGTAGTGCGTAGTGCGTAAAATCTTCTCGACTACGCACTACGCATTTTGAATGTCTATGTTTTGTCTGCGAAGGCCTGAATTTCTGTTTGAATTGGGTATGGAATTTCGATATTTTCGCGTTGATATGCTTTTTGGATGGCCATGATAATGGGATGGGTGGCGGTGAATGGATTGGTGATACGGCCGTCTATCCAATATTGCAGCGTAAAATCTATTGATGAATCATTAAACGTATGAAAAAAGAGTGATGGGGCAGGTGTATCGAGGACATCGGGCAATCTTTGAATCGTCTGCAGGGTGACCTGTTGTACTTTATCCAAATCGCTATCATAGGAAACGCCAATGGGCAGATTGATGCGCCATTTTGCTTGGCGACTGTAATTGGTAATTGGCGTTGTAAATACCTTGGCATTGGGAATGAGGACATTGTGCCCATCGAGCGTAAGCAACTCCGTTGCTCGTAAATCAACCGATTTTACTGTTCCTGTATAATCCTCAATTTCAATCATGTCTCCCATTTCAAAAGGCTTTTGAATGAGGAGCAGGAAACCGGCGATAAGGTTTTGGCTGATATCTTGCAACGCAAACCCTAAGGTGAACCCGAGGATACCCAACCCGGCTAAAAAGGCGGTTACATCAAAATTGACTTGCTTAAGCGCCCAAATCGCCCCAGCAATGGCAATGCTCAAGCGGGTAACGTAAAACGCAAATAAGGTGATGCCGGGATCAACTCTGCGCTTTTCTAAAACACGGCGTACAATGCGGCTTATCAGCCCCGCTAAATAAAGGGCAATGACAAACAAGACCATTGCCGCTATCATACGAGGTAGGAAGAGTAATAAATTGGCAAACCATACTGCTAAACT
>JBNKHS010000157.1:0-9239 GCA_050290485.1 Promineifilaceae bacterium (SeqCode)
ATGATGATGATACGGCCGTATCGCAGATTGCTAAGATCGAATGTTTCGCCAATGCCCGTACCTAAAGCCGAAATCATCGCTTTTACTTCATTGTTGGCCAAAATTTTATCAAGACGAGCCCGCTCTGTGTTCAAAATTTTACCGCGTAAGGGTAAGATGGCTTGAAAGTGGCGATCGCGCCCTTGTTTGGCAGAGCCACCAGCTGAGTCACCTTCCACAATGTAAAGCTCACATTTGGCGGGATCCCGCTCGGAACAGTCAGCTAGTTTACCAGGAAGAGTCATGCTTTCGAGTGCGCTTTTGCGCATGACCAATTCACGCGCTTTACGTGCCGCAGCGCGCGCACGGCTAGAGGTTAAGCACCGTTCTACAATCCGCTTTGCTTCCCGTGGGTTTTCATCCAGATAAGCAGCTAAAGCATCAGCCGTAGCAGCGGCAACAATCCCGGATACTTCTGCATTCATCAACTTTACTTTGGTTTGGCTTTCAAATTGGGGATCGGGATGTTTGATGCTGACGACAGTGGTTAGCCCTTCACGGGTATCGTCGCTAGAGAAGTTTTTATCTTTTTCTTTAAGAAAATTGTTTTTACGGGCAAAAGAGTTGATGACCCGTGTAACGGCCGTTCTTGAACCAGTTAAATGCGTACCACCATCTGGTGTGTGGATTGTGTTGGCAAAAGAGTATTCAGAGACAGCAATTCCGTCAGTATATTGCAAGGCAATTTCTACTTCGATGCCATCCGTTTCTTTTTTGGCGTAGACGGGGTCATGAATCACTTTACGGTTACGATTAAGGTAGCGGACAAACGATTTAACCCCACCTTCAAAATAAAAACTCATTTCTTTTGCAGGAGAAACCCGTTCGTCACGCAATTTGAGGAAAACACCGCTGGTGACAAAAGCCATTTCGCGGAAACGGTTTAGCAAGGTTTCAAAGCGATAAATTGCATCTACTTCAAAAATTGTTGGATCGAATTTAAAAAGGGTATGGGTTCCTGTTGGCTCACCCCGTTTTAATTTCCGGCCCTTTGTTACAGGCCCTTGTGGAATACCACGCTCATATCGTTGTGTCCATTCATACCCTTCGCGATGAACGGTAACAATCATCCATTCAGACAGCGCATTAACGGCTGCTGCACCCACACCATGCAACCCACCAGATACTTTATAGGCGTCGTTATCAAATTTACCACCTGCATGTAATGTGGTGTGAACGAGTTCTAATGCGGATACTTTTTCAGTAGGATGTAAGGCAACCGGAATCCCCACACCATCATCTTGGACGCTAATACTGTTATCTTCATTAATCGTTACTTCGATGCGTCCACATCGACCTGCTAAGGCCTCATCAATCGAGTTGTCTACAATTTCATAAACGAGATGATGCAGCGCTTTGACATCGGTACCCCCAACATACATGCCGGGGCGCCGGCGAACTGCTTCTAAACCCTTTAAAACCTGGATACTACCCGCATCATACTTTCTTTCCGCTTCTGTTTTTGCCATATTATTTTCCTCAGGTTAGAGATACCAATTGTGCCATTGAGGGCTACAAATGGGTGATTACTTCCTAATTTTCTACTATTTATTTGGGGAAGAAACTGCATAAGCACAATTAAAGTTGTGCTTCCAATTTTTACTGAAATACATGACATAATTATAACATATTTGTGATTTAATTGCATTAAAAATGAGCAGGGATTGAGACAAAAAAACGGCCGTTTCTAGCAAAAGATGCTTTCTAGAAACGGCCGTCTGGAAGATATACCTGTTAATTAATTTTTGACAATAACTGGCAGAAAAATTGGATAGCTGATTTCATAAGCACCAATGTCGCAAATACCGCCATCACTGGTTAGGCGTAATCGACCACGTTGATCTGTGTTGGGGCAGCTGCTGTTGTCACCCGCGTTTATGGCCAGGCTGTCAGTTAATAATGCATGGGTAAGCGTATTACCACCATTGTGTGCAAGTGGGCCAACCTTTGCATCACCACTGATTGTGGAGGAACAACTATTGTCCTCAATGAGGTTATTGGTATTTACCCCGAGTGTGTCACTGATCACACAATCTCCACCAGACAAGCTACCACCTATGAGGTTATTGGTTAAATTGATTGTGCCACTAATAACAGCGAGCCCGCCACCAATGCCCGCAGAATTACTGTATGTTGTCGTGTTGGTTAGAATAGCGATCCCATCCTCTAAATTACAACCACCGCCTGTTCCCGTAATGAGATTACTACTGTTGGCCGAAAGTGTGCTATTTTGGATGTGTACCTGTTCACTGATACTGTTGATTTCACTGTTGATGCCACCACCATTATTGAACGCCTCGTTGTGGGCAAAGGTGCTGTTATTGATAAAAACGCTGCCGTCCAAGTTTTCTAGACCGCCACCTTCATCAGAAGCGACATTGCTCATGATAGTCATGCTGTTCAGAGCGATATCGCCCACAAAGTTGCGAATACCGGCTCCTTCACGTGCTGTGTTACTCATGAATGTGGTGTTATTGAGTGCTGCGCGGGCATCAAAGCTGCGGTTATAGAATCCTCCCCCTTTATCTCCCGTGCTGTTACTGATAAAGGCGCTGTTATCGATGGTTGCCGAACCATGATTGTTGAGCAGGCCACCGCCATCATCGATGGCTTGATTGTTACTAAATATGCTGTCAGTGATGATGATTTGACTGTATTCACCATTAAGACCAGCGCCATCATTGCCAGCCTGATTGTTGGAAAATATGGTTGATTCTAAGCGTATCATGGTGGCATAGGCGTTAAACCCGCCTCCGCTTTCATCACTGCTGTTATTTAGAATATCAGACTCAGTAATCGTTATATTCCCATCTTCTGAGGCGATGCCACCTCCATCATCATAGCTGTGATTATTTTGAATGACGCTGTTGTTGATCGTCACAATCCCATTTTCGTTGAAGATGCCGCCCCCATCATTTAAAGCAACATTATTTGTAATGGTGCTGTTAGCAATGGTCACAAATGCGGCTGGATGAATATAAATAGCGCCGCCATCACTAATGGGGTGGGTGCTGGTTACAAGTCCTTCACTAAGGGTGAGATGGGTGAGAGAAACGGCCGTTCCTGTGCCAATTTCAAAAACACGGCTGGCATTGTTGCCGCTGATAGTGAGCGAAACGGCCGTATTGCCATCAATATATAACGAATCGGTGATAACGGGCAGTTGGGTTCCGGCAAGGACAATAGTGCTGTTAGTTGGCAGATCAAATTGAATGGTATCGTGACCTCCATTTGTATTGGCAGCATTTATAGCTTCGCGTAACGTACAACTAATATTGCATAATCCATCATCTGTATCTACCGCTGAGTTTACCGTAAAAACGGCCGTTGGTTTGGCCAGCGTTGGACTTACTAGGAAGAAGAATACTGCAAACAAACAAAGAGGGGGTGTCATTGCACCGAGCAAGATAAAAACTCTATTTTTCATGTCAACTTCTCGTATGTACGTGTGTAATTGTATTTAAATAAGATTATTGTAAAGCAGACTTTGATTGGACATCGTCGAGATTTGTCGAAACTGTTTCATTTGTTTCTGGAGGACGTTCTTGCATAGTCATTGAGCGCAGAACATACATTTGAATCAAATCATCTTCGGGATATTCTTTGGCTAACTCCGTAAAAATTTGATACGCTCTATCATACTGTCTTGCCATGTAATGGGTAAACCCTTCAGTCACGCGGTTAATCATGTCAACGGTTTCAGGTGGTGTGGCTTCGATTGCATCTATTAACTCGAAGATGTAGATGTTTTGGCTTTTGCCCCGGACGCGCACAAAATCTAGCGGTCGATAGTGGAAATAATCTCTGGTTTGGGCGAATGTTTCGTGGTTGACGATGATTTTCGTGCCGTAGATGTCATTGGCCGCTTCAAGTCGACTTCCAAGGTTGATGCTATCGCCTAGCAATGTGTAATTCATTCTTTGCGGGGAACCCATATTTCCAATTAAGGATTCTCCGGTTGTCACACTCATTCTTGTGGGAAAAACATAGCGCCCTTCTTCTCGCCATTGTTCATTAAGCACTGCAATACGATCGCGACAAGCCAAAGCAGCACGACATGCATCGAGTGCGTGGTTGGGATTGTCGAGTGGCGCTCCCCAATAGGCCAAAAGCCCATCGCCTGTAAATTTATCAACTGCACCACGATTGTTGGCAACGATGGTGGCAACTTCGCCCAAATAATTCGATAGTTGATCCATTAACTCTTCGGCGATGGCACCTTCTGTAATCGAGGTGAATCCGGCAATATCGGTGAACATGACAGATAGTTCCCGTTTTTGCCCGCCCAATTTTGCACCTTCTCCGGTTTCAATGAGCTGGCGTACCAAATCTGCGGGTACATATTTGCGGAAGGTGTTGAGCCCTGCTTTCATGGAAATAATGGCGTTGCTTAATTCTGCGACTTCCCGAATAGAGGAGTGAATTTCAATATCATGATCAAATTCAAAATTTTTGATTCGTTTTGTTTCTGCGGTTAATAGTTCGATGGGGCGAGAGATGCTTCTGGCAACGACAACAGCGATGGTGATGGATAGGAGGAGAATAACGAGAGAAATAATAAAGCTGATTTGGTTGGTGCGTTGGATAGAGCCAATAAAGTCGGTTTCGGGGACGACGATGCCAATTTGCCAATCTTCACTAAATTCAACAGGGAAGGGTGTAAAGGTTCCGATATAGCGCTGCCCTTCACTTTCGACAATAAAACGGCCGTTTCCCACTCTTTCAAACTCGGTGTAGGCGGTCATTAATGGTAAATCATTCATTTCCGCTACCAACATTGGGCGGAAAGTGTCGCCATCTTGCATGGCAAGATTCCCATCAGGATGAGCCACAAGTTCGCCTTTGTTGTTAACGATAAAGGCGAACCCATTTTCACCAACCTGTTGGTTTTCTAAAAAGCGAGACAACTCTTCAAGGGCAACATCAATACCAATAACTGCAACTGTTTCGCCTGACTCATCTAAAATGGGAAAAGCGGCGGTTATCCCCGGCTTTTGATCTGTAAAAAAGATATAGATGTCTGTCCAAAAGAGATCTTTGTTTGTTTTTGCACCTTCGTACCAAGGGCGTAAGCGCGGATCGTATTCAACATTGCCCGTTACCTCAACATCGGTCACTTTTCCGTCAACATCACGATAGGTCCAGGTTCGAGTATTTGTGATGCCGTTTCTTTCGATAATTTGTGTGCCAATACCACCATCAGGAAAACGTTTGGTGAACAAAAAGTCACCTTCTTCATTACCGATAAAAAAGCCAGATAATTGAGGATAGAGTTGCAATATTTCAATCCCATACGCTTCCAACTCTTTATTGGTTGTGAGATTTGCGGTTTGTATATTGGGTATGGTTGCACTGGTTTGGGCGACCAGAGCCGCAGGACTTAAATGCTTTGTTGTGCGTTCAATGACGGTATCTGTGGTTTGCGTAATAAGCTGCTCAGAAAGCGCCAGAATCGCCCCCGTATTTTGACGATAGGTGTAGGCGCTTACAATCAAAACAGTAATAATGAGCAACGATGCAAATGCAGTCAGAATGGTGATTTGCAGAGTTGGCCCTTGTTTGATGAATGCAAAGAGCTTTGATTGAGATTTGCTTTTTTGGTTACTAGTTTGGTTCGCTATGTTCGACATCGAAAACATGTGAGTGAAGATTGGCGATCCATTGTTTCCCTTCTTGAGTTTTACGCAAATAGCGTAGAGCATCTTGAATGTGAGGACGTACAACCTTCCAATAAAATTTAGTGAAGTTACTGCGCATGTGCCCAGGGCTTTTATAGCCTGTTTTGGCATTTTCACCAGTTTCCTCAAACTCATAATACAACGCTGGAATTTTACGTAAATAGTCCGGATCGCCTAATTGACCAATAAAGTCGGCGGCCCGAACCAATCCACCGTAACTACTTGTGTCTTGATATGGGTTTTCTTTGGGTACAGGGAATCGGGTCATTTCAATATATGACGCAATAACTTCTGTGTCAATGTCTTCAATAATTGAGTTTTTAAACCGTTGGCGGACAAAGAGTTTACTACGGTCAACATGATAAGGGGTTAGGATAGCATCTGTTCCATCTTTAGGTAAATTGACAACGTTTTCACCGACGCCTGTGGCATAAGTGCCATCTGTATCTAGCTCACAAACGCCGCGAACATAACCGATGTCATGACAAAGAAGAGCGATCATAAAATTGAGCCAATCTTTTGGCGTGATCCCTCCTTCACAAAGATGTTTTCCTTTGAGAATGGATTGCCCGACTAAGGTAACCATGATTGTATGATGAACATCGTGGTAAAGGGCATCGGAATTGGAGATGTTTTCGAGGGCTAGGTGTCCGGTCCATTCCAAGATGTTGGCGTAGTGGGGGCTTCTGTTGTTGTAGGTTTGCTGATAAGCGTGGCTGAGTTCTTTGACGAAATTTTCTATCAGCAGGTTGTTTGCGTTAAACATTATATAACTACCATTAATCCTTATAGACAAATTTCACATTTGTGAAATGGATGAAATCTTGTGTGTAGACCAATACTGTGATTTCGTATACGATACTCATTGATGTGAGTCATGTCTAGGTCTTAGTTTACAGATTATGGGTAGTGCTCAAATTTTTTACGCTTCCCTAACGGTATTGTTTGCTTTTTGTTTGTTTTGTTAGCAGTTTTGCTGTTGCCATGTGTCGAATTTTTCTAGCAATTGATTTTTTACGGCCGTTTCTGCAGCAATCACAGCAAAGGCATTACGGGCAATCCGTGCTAAATTTACTTTATCATAGTTAAATTGCGTTGCCAAAAGGGCAAATTCTTGATTGAGGTTCGTGTTAAAGAGGGGAGGGTCATCACTATTAACCGTGACAAAGAGTCCCATGTCGTCCAGTTTAGCAAACGGATGCGAGGCGATATCTGGAAAGATGTGTAAACATTGATTGCTGGTTGGATTAATTTCCAGGGGAGTTTGCGATTCTTTAAGATAAGCTAGTAAATTGTGATCTTCAATGGCGCGTACGCCATGTCCGATGCGATCTGCTTGTAAATCTTGTAAGCAATCCCAAATGCCTTGTGCGCCTGTTGTTTCCCCAGCATGGGGCACAGATAGTAATCCGGCTTCTTTGGCTTTGATAAAAACATCAGCAAAATGTTTGGGTGGGGCGCCAACTTCATTGCCACCAAGGCCAAACCCAATAACACCGACATCTTTGCCGAGAATGGCTTGTTCAAGCGCAATTTCACCACATTGGGCAAAATAATCCCCATTTTCACTAAACCCTAAATTGCGTGGGATGTCGAAGACCCAACGTATCTCTACCCCGAAATCTTGCTGGGCACGTTTACGGCCGTTTTCCAGTCCGCGTAGAATCTCATCAATTGTCATCTTGTTTTGCGAATGGGTATGCGTGTAGGTGGTGACTGTGCATTCACGATAAAGGATGTTTTGTGCTGCCATGTCGCGCCCATTTTCATAGGCAATTAACTCGAAATCTTCTGCCGTGCGGATGAGTTGTTGAATGGTCACGTAGATTTCAATAAAGTGAGGAAAGTTGGTAAAGGTGAACCATTGACGCAAAGCAGCTGCATCTTCACCAGGTAATAAGTGGCGCATATTGTGCCGCCGCGCCAGTTGCAGGACCGTTTCGGGCTGGATGGCTCCCTCTAGATGAATGTGAATTTCTGCCTTGGGCATTTGTTCAATAAATGTTTTCAATTCTGGGGTTAATTGCTTCATTCTTGCTTTTTCAACCTTTTATAAAGTGACAACCACTCTGCAATCGATAAGGTTTCGGCGCGACAACGGCTGTCGATATGGACATCTGCTAATACGACCGTTACTTCTTGTTTGTCCATACCTAACTGCCGTAGATTGTTTTGTAACTGTTTGCGCTTTTGGCTAAATCCAGCCTTGACCACACGAAAGAACGCTTTTTCTTCAGTAAAAGGCAATAATGGCTCTGGATGGAGGTCGATACGCACGACAGCAGAATCGACATCAGGACGTGGCCAAAATGCACCTGCTTTGAGGATCGCGACTCGTTCAGAACGGCCGTAAAATTGGGTGCTGACAGCTAAAAGGTTCATTTTTGGTGGCTCTGCTGCCATGCGATCTGCCACCTCTTTTTGCACCGTTAGCACCATCATCGTCGGTTTTTGCTCTGCCGAGAGTAGATGACGCAAGATGGCTCCTGTGATGTAGTAAGGGACATTGGCAACCACTTTGTAAGGCGCGTCAAATAGTGTGTTTGGATTTTGGTCTAGAATGTCGCCATGAATGAGGGTGATATTCGCAAAAGGTTCAAATTCAATCGCCAAAATAGGCATGAAACGATCGTCCAATTCAACAGCCGTTACTGCTTGTACTGCTGGAGCCAATAATTTTGTCAGAGCGCCAAGTCCTGGGCCAATTTCCAGCACGTAATCGTCTGAGTTTAATTCGGCCGTTTCGATGACTCGGGCCAACACATTTTCATCGAATAAAAAGTTTTGCCCTAAACTTTTCTTAGGTTCAATTTTGTAATATTCAAGAATTTGCTTAGGATGTAATGTATTCATATGGATTCGGTTGACGCAAAAGGTAATCTCCAAATCTATGGGATTGTTGTTGGAATAAGATAGTTAATCTTCTCAGGTGCGGGCAACGGTGTCAAATAATAGACATCAACCTGCCCTCGCCACGTTTCGTAAGCACCTTCGTCAAAGCCCAAATCAATAATTCGCCCCTTAACGAGGCCTCCTGTATCTCCTGCGACGGCTTTGCCATATCCTTCGACATAGACATTTGAGCGGAAAGGCACCACCTTGGGATCGATGGCAACAACACCTTTGCCCGCTTGCAATCCACTAGCCGTAATTCCATATCCAGGATCGTCCCGAGATTTGCCAGAGGTTGCTGCTGTGTACCCCGTCACTTTCATACGGACGACACGCCAATATTCTAGCGGCCCTTCTGGCGTATTAATAGTGCGAATAACAATGTTCGTGCCATAGCTGATGACTTCATTGACAACAGGTTGGGCAATCCATTCACTATCAACGGTTTCTGTGACGACAACTCCATTTTCATACCGTGTGCGAATTTGCTGACGTAAGATACCGGGAGAGCCGGAACTGACTAAGGCTCGATTGTCAATTTCCAATTCAGGATCGGCTTGGTACACTGTTTCGTAAGGAAGAATTGTGTCTTCAAAACGGAAATCTTCTGTAACGCGAATGACTTGAATC
>JBNKHS010000158.1:0-9207 GCA_050290485.1 Promineifilaceae bacterium (SeqCode)
CTTGGCTTTCAGTCAAACGGGGTCTTCGGAAACGGTAGGGTGTTATTCGATTTGTTTAATCTGGATTGTCGAACAACAAGGAGTGAATGTTATGTAAATTAATCAATATCGATCACGTCATATTCCAGCTCTTTTGCTGATTTTTCTGGAATTGTTTCCACTGTATCTTCAACAGTGACCGCTTTGGGATTCGCTTGTGGCAATTGTTTTTGTCCTGTACCACGCAAGAGCAGCATACCGCCAACTCCAATGAGCATGAGTGAACCTAAAATACTAACCCAACCAGAGAAGATAATGCCCATCAATGCAAAATTAAACCCAGCAATGAGACTCAAGATTTTGCCCGCTGTTTTCATGCCCGCACTGTTTTCAATCTCACCAACAACCAACAAGGCCAAAGCTACCGAGAAGAGAGGGGTCGGCCAAACATAGCTCCAGATGTCCCAAGCATCAAAGAGGGCACTGAATTGGAAAACGGCCGCATTAACACCGACAATAATTGCTGGGATCAGGAACCATACGTTGCGCATGTAAACGGATGTAAAGAAAAAGCCCGTTGCTGTACCCAACAAGATCATTGGCCAAAAGTAAGCCCAAATATCCCAACCGCCAAACAAGTTACCCCATAACAACATGCCCGCAATCACTAATACAGGCACGCCCGGAATAAAGAGTGGCGCGAGGTTACGATTTTTGGTTGTAATTGGGGCAATAACTAAACCTGCACCAACGGCCGTCAATAAAAAGGGGCCTAACCGCCATGCCCCAGTTTCAAGGCCTAAAATCGGGAAAACGGTTGAATACAACAATGCTATCCCACCCAACAAAATTAAAATGATGCCACTTGAACTAATTGTTCTTTTTTCCATTTGATACGCTCCTTTTGCAATGACAGATTAAAATAGATGAATGATAAAAGCGGTTCATCTCGTCCGCAGAATTTTCCTGTGTTGTTATAGGAATAGGATACGTTGATAGGAAACGAATTTCCTATCCTTTAGCTAACCATTAGCTATCAATAAACAAGGTTTGCCGTCTAGACAAGCCACAAATATAAGAAAAAAGGTCAGACACAAAGCGCCTGACCCCTTAAAAAGCTGAAAAATGATGATTTTGTTTTAATTATCCAACCAAAGCGATGAAGGTAAAGAAGCCCATGACAATACTGCTACCAATAATCCAGCGTCGAGCCAGCCGATAAGCGATTTTTTCATGGTCTGGACGTTGCGCTAGATGAATGGTGCGCCAGATAAAACCAAACACAATAAAGACTTCTAACGGCCAAAGGAATGCCCACTGTTCCCAATTTTCGGTGGTTGTGTAGTAAAAAAAGAGGAAACCGTTGCCAAGAACAATGCCGCTAGGAATGAGCCACCAAATGTAATGGGTGGCACGCATGACCATGAACCCACCAATGCCTAAGAAAAAGAAAATCAGTGGCCAGGCACGTTCATACACATTGGCACCGTTCATTCCCCCAATCATGATCATGAGCAAATTGCTGACAATAACAAAACCGAGCGCGTTGATTACGGCCGTTCCTGCATTACCTTTTTGGGGGAGTGTGCTACTTTCTTCATTTGTTGCCACGTCTACAGTCACGCTTATATCACTTTTTACCACATCCGTTTGCTCCACTTTCAGACTGTCTAAATGCGCAGTCCACGATTCGGCCATAGTTGCCATCGTATCATCCGCCGCAAACTGCTGGTCCGCTAGTTTACCACGCTCTGTGCCCGAATAAACAGCAACCGATTCAGAATGATCTTCCTCTGTGGTAAAAGACATAGGCAACGAAATGCGCTCAGGCAGTTCAAGATTGGCGTCTTGTGCCGCTTGGCGTAAGGCATCAGCCATTTCAGATGCATGCTGGAAGCGATCATCAGGTGATTTGGCCATTGCTTTTAATACAACCATCTCTAAAGAGGTAGGAATGAGCGGGTCAATTGTGCGTGGCAATGGTAATGGATCGTTGACGTGCTTCATTAAGATCGCCAACGGTGTATCCGCATCATACGGGGGATGGCGCGTGAGCATCTCATACATAACCACACCCAGCGAGTATAAATCACTGCGCACATCACTCGTCCCTTTGAGGCCTTGCTCGGGAGCCATATAGTTAAGTGTCCCTAACAAAGCACCAGAGACCGTATGCTGTGTTCCCCCAACGATTTGAGCAATACCAAAGTCGGCAACAACAGCCTGCCCACGCTTGGTTAACAAGATGTTGGCCGGTTTGATGTCACGATGAATCATCCCTTCATGATGAGCAAAGGCCAATCCATCGAGGACGTCAAGGAGAATACGCACCATCTCACCATAAGGCATCTGTTCATTGCGAATACGATAATCATTGAGTCGGGTATGCAGCGTATCGCCATCCAGCAGTTCCATCACCATGAAATATGTATCCTCTTGGACATCGAAATCATGCACATGAATAATGTTAGGGTGGCGCAAAGTAGCGACCGATTGTGCTTCCCTCCGGAAACGTTGCAAGAATTGTTCATCTTCAACCAAATCAGAACGCAGCACTTTGATGGCCACGTACCGATTGAGCTGCGGATGATACCCACGATAAACGCGCGCCATGCCTCCACTGCCAAGCGGTTCTAGAACTTGATATTTGCCTAAGGTCTGTCCTTCGAGTGATATTGCCATGATGGTGTACCTTTGTTGCTAGCTGACAGCTCATAGCCATCAGCTGACAGTTTTTATTTTCGTAAGCCACTTATGAGCATGACCGTGCCACTTGCTAACAGTGCAATACTCATAGTGGGCATGATGTTGTGCCAGTCTAGTTTAAAGTATTCTACGGCCGTTGCTAAAAGCAAAAATGTGCCAGTTAAAAAGAGGAAAATGAATCCCGTGGTTATTTTACGATCATTTGCCAAATAGAGTCGCATTGCGTTTAGAAATGCACCAACTGTGGGAACGGCGATAAAATAGCTCCACCAAGCGGTTTCTGTTGTGATGTTGATGAGGTTGATCGTACCAAATCGATCTGCCAAGAAAGCAATACCAAGGAGGATGAGTGTACCTCCCGTCCAAACACTCATGCTGGCCATGGCTTTACCTGCGGGGCTTGCATGTTCTGACGGGGTAAAATAGTTGAGCATCAGCGCGAAGCCGGGAACGATAATCATCAAAGGCCACCATATACCCCATGGTAATTCTAAAAAGAAGAGCATAGCGACGGCTAAAATGACCAGCCCAATCCCTAAATTGGCGCTCACAGCAAAATTAAAGCGACCAATCCATTGATATGTACCCCATGCCAATGAAATCATCCCAAACGCAGGGAGTAAGATGAAGATTGCCCACCAATTGTCCAGTTGCTGTGTCCCCCAATTCATCCATAAAAACAGGATCCCTAAAGCCACAAAAGTTATACCGCTCCACCCTGAAAATTTAAGCGGAGTACGGCCGTTTCTGCTTGTGTCCATTTGTTTTTGCATTTTTCTACCTCCAAAGTTTGTTTCAATTTGTATGGTAAAAAAATGAGCCGAGGATTGCCTAACCGTTAGCTAACATCTAGCTATCGATTTGTTGGGGTATGCTTTATTAGATTTTGGATTTGCCACCGGCAAACCCCTACAAGAAAATCAAAAGGTGGGATGCACTTCGCAAGCGCATCCCACCTTAATAAACATACTAACTGCAAACTGATTACTGAAAACTATCTACGGTGCTTCTGGTACGGGTGTAGATAAAATGTAGCCCTTAGGCACTTCTTGCACAAAAGGTTCCGGCACTGGAGGTGTTTCATCCATAAAAATGATATTTTCGAACCCTAACCCTTGTAAGAAGTTGAGCATATATTGTTCGGCATTAAACTCTGCTTGCTCCACCACGCCAGTGGCTAATGCTTCCTCACGTAGACGCGCTTCTGCAATGCGGCGCACCTCCGATTCTAGCTCTGGATCGGCACGGGTAAGTAGGCCTGTATCCCGATCAGCGACGTATGATTTGTCATTGTCGAGTGCAGGCAAATCGTCAAAGATCCTCGCTTCAGGTAAGTGCACCATCACAGTTACCGGATCGACAACTTGAACATCTTCATCTTTCATGTCGGCAAAATCAATGCCGGCCACCACTTTACCATTGGCGACAAAAATCATCGATTCACCCATGACACCCCACAACGTTTCTGAGTTGCGTTCGGCAGTTACTACTTTTTCCATCTCGACAGAGGCTGTTTCTAGCCGTGCGAGATCGTTGATTTCATGCACAATGGTTGTGTTGCTGGGCAATATAACAGGCGTTGCTTGAACAAATAAACTGTTAACAAAATCAGTTACAGGGGCAACAGCTTGTTTGGTTGTTTGTACGGTACCAATAACCATGAAAGCTGCAATGGCGCCCATAATGAAAAATATGATTAAAAAGAAGTAGGCTAACTTTTGTAACATCCCGCCACCTCCTGCAGCTTCTGCTTTTTGCATTTCCATATGATTCCACCTTAAGTAAATCGCAAAACTTTTTATAAGTGAACATTGTTATGTGATTTACTTCAAGGAGAACGAAAATTTCATTCTCCACTTATTTTCCAATCAATCGTAATAATGACAAATGTAATTCATTGGTTGTGGCAGATTGTACATTGATAAATTGTTTGCCAATCAACCTAACAATGATAAAACCGCGAAAATGTATGAGTTACGTTAGCGAGTACGGCCGTTTAGCTAAAATTCATGCAAATATGGGGCAAAAAGCCCTGTTTTAAGGTACGCATAAGGTAAGGATTAAGTTGCAGTAATGTTGGTGCCAGGAGATAGGAAAAAAGGGGGATGAGAGAATGAGGAGCCAGGAATTTGATAATTCGTGTATGCCTTTCCTATGAAATATAGACAACTGCTTGACATTGTTTTATGCACACCCCAAAATTACGGGCATGGTTGTGGCTACATGTGTCGTCAAATTACACCTTGAAGGTGTTTTTTCATTAAAGGATAAACGCAGTATTGTGAAATCAATTGTGACGCGGCTGCCAAAGCAGTTTAATGTGGCTGTGGCTGAAGTGGAGCATCAGGATGTGTGGCAAACGGCCGTTTTAGGGATTGTAACTGTGGGCAATGATGCCCGTTATCTGCAAGGATTGCTGGAGAAGGCGGTGACATGGATTGAAACCCAACGCCCTGACGCACCTATTATAGATTATTCGATTGAAATTATTTGAGATTGGGGATTGGAGATTCGTACTGAACACGGTCAATGCATCAGAGATTCTTCTCCACTGCGCCTCATCCCCCACTCCTCGCTACTTTTAATGTTTAGGACCGTATATAAACTATGAAATCACGGCTTTTTCTCATCTTCACTTTTTCCATCCTTGCCCTTGCATCTTTAGGATCTCCTACATTCGCTCAAGAAGATGCGTCAGGTATTACATTGACAGCAGAGGCTGGATTCGACGGCTATTATCGCCAAAATAATTGGGTACCTGTGCATGTGAATGTAGCCAACAGCGGCACATCCGTCGATGGTGAAGTTCGTGTTATTGTTAATCCTGATTCCCCAACTGACCGTATTGTTTATAATGCGCCGGTGGCCCTGCCCACACAGTCAGATAAACGCGTGACATTGTATGTACGTGTGCCTTCCTTTGCATCTAACTTGAATGTGGAATTGGTGGCTGAAGACGGCCGTTTGTTAGCAGAAGCAAAAACCGATCCGATGAGCTTGTTACCACCAGAAGGGTTATTGTATGGTGTGGTCACCCCAGATCCAGGCGAATTTGGCTTTTTAGAAAATGTAACGGGTGGACGCTTAGATACGGCCGTTGCTTTTCTCGATCTCGCTGACTTACCTGAAAAACCTTCAGCATGGAATGGGCTTGATATTTTAATCATCCATGACAGTGATAGTGGCCAGCTTACTGTTGCGCAACAAGAAAGTTTAGCCAAATGGGTGGATACAGGTGGACATTTGGTCGTAACAGGTGGGGGTAATTGGCAAAAAACCACAGCTGCGTTTCAAGATCAATTGCCTGTCACCATTACGGGCAGTGAATCAGTCGATGATTTGCCTACGTTACGCAATGAGTTCCGTGTCGGTTTTCGTGATCCCGGCCCTTATGTAATTACCACAAGTAGTTTGTCTAATGGCGAACTGCTTGTCCATGAAAATGGACTGCCTATTTTGGCACGACAAACGTTAGGGCGCGGCGCCATTTACTTTTTAGCTCTCGATCCGGTTTTAGCCCCCTTGTTGGATTGGGACGGGAGTGAACAATTGTGGGGGATCATTGCGGGACGAGTGCCTGATGCCACATTATGGGGACGTGGTCCACAAAACAGTTATTCTGCGAGCAATGCAGTCAAAACATTGAATGCCCAAAATTTACCTTCTGTGTGGCAGATTGCTATCCTGATGCTCGTTTACATTGTGGCCATTGGGCCAGTTAACTACATTGTCCTTAAACGGCGTAATCAAACTGAACGCGCCTGGGTGACAATTCCCATTTTGGTGCTTCTGTTTAGCGGGTTTGCTTACCTCATCGGGTTCCAACTGCGGGGTGATAATGCGCGTCTCAATCAGATGGATGTGGTTTACAGTCAAGTCGATAGTGAATACGGCCGTGCCCACAGCATCGTTGGGCTTTATTCTCCTAAACGCACGACATATGATTTGATCTTCCGTGAAGGAGCCTTAGCCCGACCCTTTGATTCTAACTTTAACAGCGACTTATCCGGTGGTGGCAATATTGATGCCGTTACCTACGGTAATGATGTAACTATTTCAGGGGTGCGCATTGATATTAGCGATATTGCTACTTTTGTCGCCGATAATACAGTGCCTGCGATCAATGTTGTTGGTGAAGGTGTTTTAACAGTTGAAGATAACAGTATTCGCGCCAATATCACGGTGCAAAATCAAAGTAACATTGATTTAGAAACAGCGACTTTGCTCATCGGTAATAAAATTTTTGCCATTGGCGATTTGTCTGCAGGAGCAACAGAAACAATTAATCAAAGTTTAACGGGTGTGACGAATTCAAATAACCCATTTACCAGCAATACATCAACGATTGTAGGCTCGTTCGATTATTATGATGATCCCCAACTATATCCCCGCTATCAGTTGTTGGAATCTTTGGAAAGTGGCCCATTTGGAACCTCATTGCCTACACAGACAAATAATGATACGGCTTTACTGCTAGCTTGGTCGGATGGGGCGCAGGTAAATGTGGAAATTAGTAATGGGAATACCGCAGCACAAGCGACAACATTTCACGTTGTCGAGATTCCGCTCCAGCAAAATTTGGTCGGTGGCAGTGAAATTTCGGTGCCGATTGCTTTATTTAACTGGAAGGAGTTAGCTAGCAGCGGTTTGTACGAGCCTACTATTCAAGATCTATTTTTGAATGATGGTTGGGTAGAATTTGAATTTGAGCCGTGGGCAGAGTTTCAAGGAATGGATGTTACAAAGTTGGCTATCCAACTCGATCCACCAGATGGCGACAATTTTGCCCCATTACCAGACGAACGCCTTTGGGATTGGAGTGAAGGGGTTTGGGTAGCTAAGGATGTAAACTGGGGAGAAACGGCCGTTCCGGAAATAGCAACGTACCTTGGCCCCAACAACACGATGCGCATCCGTCTGGAAGACAAAACCGCAAGCTACAATAAAACATTAGACGCCGTCTACCCTGTCCTCACAGGGAACTTAGATTGATTAGCGTTAGAGATTGGAGTTTTATTATTTCAATCTCTAACCTCTGATTCCAAATTCCCCAAAATTTTCTGCTAAAAAGTAGAGGGTAAACAGTGCACCTACAAATAAACAGGCTTCAATTAAAAGGAGGCTGATTTTGCTTCCTTTTTGGATATGAATGGTTACGATTGTTTCGCTATTTCTATTGAATTCAACTTGCAAAAGAGGCAAAAAGAAGAACAATAAAGCAATTGCTGGAGCAACGATAATTAACAAGGCCAACAAGTTTGTGAGAAGTGTAGGATTGGCACTGTCTACAATGAAGGCATAGGGATTCCATAAGTTACTGAAGCCAAGATTGTATTTGAGGATATTGACAAGCGCGAAAGTAAAAGCATAGAGCAAAAAGAGTGTGCCGATAATTAATAAATAGGGCTCAAAACGTTTGATATTCATGGGTTGCTCCTTCGAAAATAAATCAACGCAGAGACACAGCGGCGCAGAGGGGGAAGTTGGAAAAACTATCATAATCTGCGAAATTTGCGTAATCTGTGGATAAATATTTTCGTTCATGGTCGTCGGTGCAGATGGTGTCGTCTTCTTTGTAAATCGGATTGGTAATCCGATATCTGGTTTGTCAATTTGTAGGATGGCATATTCAATGCCGCAAAATCAAGCACTTGAGTGCATTTGGCAAAAAACGATGAACAAGAAACAAAGAATAGTCAGTGAAGTTAAAGGTGGTTTAGGATGGCAGGTAACGCAGATAATTTGGAAGTGGAAGTGAAGTTTTTTGTTCCTGATTTGCAGGTCGTGCGGGAGAAATTGATGCAATTAGGGGCTGAAGTCGTAAAACCGCGTATATTTGAGCAAAATGTACGCTATGACACAACAAACGAGGAGTTATTACAAGAATGGAAGTTGCTGCGTTTACGTCAAGACAACGTTGTCACGGTAACGTTCAAAGGTGAACCGCAACAAGCGGTTGTTAGTGAAGCGCGAGTGCGTGAGGAACTAGAAGTAAAAGTCTCGGATTTTGCAACGATGGCGACGATTTTTGCGCGTATTGGGTTCCATCCTGTGCAAAGTTATGAAAAGTATCGTGAGACGTTTCTGTTTGGGAATGTTGAAGTGGTGTTAGATGAACTTCCTTATGGTGATTTTGTGGAATTAGAAGGGGAGGAGGCTGAATTGAAAACGGCCGTTTCCCAGCTAGGCCTCAATTGGCAAAAACGAATTTTGACAAACTATTTAGGGCTCATGCAGCAACTCAAAGACAAACATAACCTACCCTTCGCCGACCTCACCTTTGCCAACTTTGAAGGCCTCACCATCTCCGTTGCCGACGTTTTGCCCTGAAATTAAAGCGCATTTACGATTCTACGCACTACGTCCGTTGCTGGCTCAATGTCGCCACATCCTTGGCTAACTGCTGCGCCGCATTGATGTATTGAATATGATTGGTATATAAGACCATAAAAATGGGAATTAGAGCAAGAATACCGATAAATACGGCCGTTAAAAATCCCAAAGAAGCGATAGCCAATAATT
>JBNKHS010000159.1:0-9201 GCA_050290485.1 Promineifilaceae bacterium (SeqCode)
ACAATGCACGGGTTTCAGCCACGCTAAGACGACGGATGAGGGGAATACAGGTGGCGGATTGATGAATGGGAGGGATACGGCCGTTTCGCGATTGAACCCGATAAGAAAATTCATTCCCCATTTGCGCCGACATGAAACGTGCTAACTTGGGCAGACGGCTCACACCTTGCAGCGCTTGTGGAAAATACGTCTCACAGGGTTGCAACAACGGCAAGTCTGAATCAAGCGATTCTCCTTGTCCATTGAGCAGCAGTAACATCTCTTCCAATAAATTGATCCCCGAAAACGCATCCATCATTGCGTGATGAAAAACAACGATGAGATCAACTCTGTCATCTGCTAATTGCAAATAATAAAAATGAAGCAGCGGCGCATGATGTGGCACCTGGTTGTTTATCGCTTTTTGCACAATCGCCCGCCAATCATCTGCTTGGGCTTTAGCGACAACGGTTAAGGGCAATCGGGGGCAATCGGAGGCAACAACAAAAGAAAGATCTCCTTTCTGTCGTGTGATCTCCATTTGCAGCAGAGGGTGCCTTTTTTGGAGCTGATTGAGGGCTTGTTGCACAGTTTCGGGGGGCGGGAAATAACGCAAATGCAAGACGCCAACAGCCGCCATTGAGCTAAATTCGTTGACCAAAGTTTGCGCCTGTTCAATATTCCCCATTTTTCGAGTCATTGACTCTAGTATATGAAGGGAAAACAAGATCGCCAAAAAATTAGTGTAAAACAAAACGGCCGTATCCAGATCTCAACTGAATACGGCCGTTTCCCTATATCATACTAGCATTTCCGCAATCGAATAGGAGATTGATCTGGCAATCGTTCAATCTCACCTCGTGCCTCTAAATCCAATTGAACCGTCTTCGTATACCAACGAACAGAACCTGGTTTAGGGAACAAATCTAAAGGCGCATCCTGTTCTTCTAAATAGGTACGAACAGACATCTCTAATGCCGCAAAAGGCATACTCTCTCCACTCTCTTGTGAAGGCAATGAAGCCAACATCGCTTCTCGAATCAAATTATACTTTTTTTCATTGAGGCTTTGCCGATGATCAGGATGATTCACGTTTTGTGCTTGAATAGATTCCATTTTAATCTCCTTAACAACTTTTTCCTCATTATAAAAATAGATGACGGATACGACTTGCTAAATCCTGCTAATTTTCAACTATCCATTTTTCACGATATTTTGAGGGAGAAACACCATATTGCTTGCGAAACGCATTGATAAATGCGCTCAAACTTTGATATCCAATCATCAAAGCAATCTCTGTCACTTGATTCTCTGGCTCTGCTAACAAATGACGCGCTTCATTAAGACGAAGCTGCACAACATATTGATGGACGGTTGTGGCAAAAGCGGTTTTAAACAAACGTGCAAAGTGAAACTCCGATAGCGCCACATGGTTGGCCACATCCTTTGTTTGAATGGGTTGTAAATAACAAGCCTCAATATATTGTCTCGCTTGCAACAGCCGAGGTAGCAAATCGGCAATCGTATTCCGTTTGTGCTGATTTAATTTAAGCAACGCCTGATGTCGGGAACGCATTAACTGTAAAATCCAGCCCACAACCTCATAATTCAACTCTTCCAACTCATCATGATCAACTTCGGAAGCCAGTAAATCGGTCATCAGTTGCAATGCGCGGGAAAGGGTGTCCCCTTTGGGCAAAGGCATTCCGTCCGACAAATGTCTAAAATCGGCAGGAATATTTAAAAACTCTGCCATTTCATAAACAAACCCAGGACTTAATAAAATCACAAGTAAGGTGCATTTTGTGTTGTCACTTCCTATTTTTTCAATGATTAACGGCCGTTCCTCCCGACTTGATAACAATAAATAATGGTCTGCATCCACTTTAATATCAGCACAGGTTACGGCCGTTTCCCCCACAGGAAACAGCACGAAAAAATGCCCCAAATGGGGCAAAGCCATCGTTTGCATAACCTCACCAAACCAAAGTGCATTTAAAGCAGCAACCTCACCAACCGGTATGCCAGCCCATAAATAGGATGTATTTATCACCATATGTCAGCCTCTATATTAAATACATTGTTTCATAATTTGTTTAACCAAGACCTTCGAGGTCTCGGGGACCTCGAAGGTCTACCAAGCAAGATTACTTTTGAAACAGTGTAGTAAATAATACCTATCAAAAATAATACGCATATCACATACACGCAAGACAGTTATTTTTAAAATGATTGATAGCAAGTTTGTAGTAAGTTTGTAGTAGGTTTATAGCTATTTTGCAGTTATTTTTTTTAGTTTATGCTATGTTTCTACCCTGAGGGTATGGAAATGATGTTTATGGGAAAATTGGGTAGGGTGAGTTGGGTTCCTTACTGACAAAAAACGTAAAGGTATAAAACCAGTATGGGATTACAGATCAATTTGGATAGCAATTTCCAAACAGAGCAATTAGAAACATTGGGCATGTTAGCAAGTGGTATTGCCCATGATTTCAATAATCTTCTAACAAGCATTGTCGGTCAGACTTCGCTGGCTTTGTTGATGCTTCCCCCAGAAGATTCCGCTCGAAAGCATTTAGAAAAAGCATTGCAAGCTGCAGAAGTGGCCGCTGGTCTATCAAAACAACTCCTAGATTACGCTGGAAACCAAAACTCGAAAATTGAACCCCTTAATTTGAACGAACTCATCAGTGCAAATTTTAACTTATATAATTTGTTATTCCTGCATGCAGGTTGTATCCGTTTAGAATTGGCTCCATCTATTCCGCATATTGAGGTACGCCCCGTACATATTCAACAAATCTTGATGAACCTGATTATCAACGCTGCCGAAGCAATGAGTGACGGTGATGAGATTGTTACAATCCGCACTGGAATTGAAAACCGCTATATCCAAGATGAAAATGGGAAACGAGATCGCTATATCCCGCACAAAATCCCTTTCGTTTACCTCCAAGTACAAGATTGTGGGCGGGGGATGAACAAAAAAGTTCTTGATCAAATTTTCGATCCCTTCTTTAGCACCAAACCAACAGGAAACGGGATTGGATTACCTACAGTCAAAGAAATTGTGCGCAGTTATGGGGGCGCAATCAACGTCTCTAGTCAACTGAATGTAGGTACAACGTTTACGGTCTACCTGCCAACAATTCCCATAAAACCAAGACAACCGCAACAAAAAAACTCCCTACCCAATTAAAATTGGCGTAACAGTTGCACATGACCCCGTAAGCTCTCTGCCATTTTGGTAATGGAGATACTTTCATCAACCACATGCGCCTGATTTTCCTCGCTAGGTGCGTACCCCACAATTGTTAGATTGTACGGCACAAAATGGCGACCATCAGTTGCAAATTGATAGCTCGATAAGGGGACAAGGTAACCAATTTCCTTACTTAAGATCGATTGTATTTTCTGCACTTTGGGATCATCTGGCGCTGTATAAAACCCATAAATAGGATCATCTGAGGCGGCAAACGCGGTGTCAGGGGGGCACCACGCATTACTAATAGTATGCGGCCAATCCCCAGCCAATTGATGCACAAATGCTTGTAAACGATTGATGCTTTCGCTGGCAGTGCGAAAATCGAGCAAAACACGAGTCCAAGCAGGCGTGACATTGGGGCTTTTGGTATCCACTTCAACGATTGTGGGCGAAACAGTTGTGGGGCCTAGCATTGGATGTGACTTCAATTCACCCTTGGCTGCATCCAGTCGTTGTAAAAATTGTCCTAACGCATAATTGGGATTTTGAGCTAACTCTGGCACGCTGGCATGGACGGAACGGCCGTTAAATTTAAGCCACATTTGCACGATGCCACGATGTCCTAAAGCCAACTTATTGTCAGATGGTTCACCCAAAACAACCAAATCAACAGGATAATCCAGATGCTCTGCCCAAAATTCAGCACCGGCTCCACCAATCTCTTCTTGCACAACACCACTAAAAACAATATCGCGAGGAGGGCGTTCCCCACTGCGCAGTAAGGCGGCCATGCTATACACTTGTACAGCCATTGGCCCTTTAATATCTGCTGCACCACGTCCAACAATGCGATCGTCTACAATCGTGCCACTGTACGGGGGAACAGACCATAGGCTTTCTTCGCCGGGATCAACGTGATCGAGATGGGTGTTTAAGACAATGGCTCCCAATGATGGATCGGTTCCTTTAATACGGCCGTTTACATTGCCAATCTCATCAATCCACACCTCATCAAATCCAAGCTGCTCTAATTCTGTGGCTACCAACTTCGCCAAATTCGCTTCCTCAAAAGGCATGCTCGGGGTCTGAATTAAACGCTGTGTAAAATCAATGCAATCTGCTAATAGTTGTTCCCAATCAACACTCATCACGCTTCCTCCACAATTATCATTTAGCGTGATGCTAACGCCACCCCATCAAGTTGTCAATTGTTCTCTGACATCAAGAACATTTTCATGATCTCCGTTTGCTGATTGACAAGGATAGAAAAATGCCCTTCATCGGGATCAAAGTGATCCACTGTTTCGGGAATATGTGCGCAATGATAACGACTCCTTGCAGGGCAGAAAGAGAATCTATTTAATTTGTGTCTAAATGGCTGTCTAGCATGGCAATCAATTCTGCACGGGAGTAATTATGTTGAGGATTGTCATTTTCATGCACCAGTTTTTCTATCAAGGCATGGAGCACGCGATCCCCTTCCCACTTTGTCCCCACCAAATAACGTAACTTCGGTTCTTCGGCAAAGAGGGCATCATAAACGGCCGTAGAGACAATTTCGGGCGAAGAGGGCTTGCGGTTCGTTGCCGATTCAGGCGCATCTGCTGGTGGTGGCGGGGGTGGATTTTCAAAACTGGCCAAAATTTGCTCCGCTTCTTCCTTGAACGGGGGTTGCGCCCGTCGGAAACGTTCTAAATTTTCTGGCATCGAGTTGGGACCAATGTTGGAGACAATTCCACCTGGCTGCACAACGCTAACCTTGACGTGATACGGCCGTAACTCTTCACTCAAGGCCACAGTGTATGCTTCAAGCGCATGTTTGGTCATCGTGTAAGGGCCAAAAAACTTTTGCGTGATCATGCCTCCTTGCGAGCCGATATTGACGACCCGCCCTTGGGCTGCAATTAACAGATCGACGAACGCATTGGTCATCCGCCACGGACCCGCTACATTAACATCAAAAATTTGGTGAAACTCCGTCTCTGTCCATGTCGTGAAGCCACCGAGCCCACCCAAGCCCGCATTATTGACCAGGCCATATAATCCTGTGCCTTGTTCTTCGATGAAGGATACGGCCGTTTTAATCTGCGCTAAATTGGTCACATCCAATTGAATAGGTGTTACATTCTCAATTTGCCTAAGTCTTTCTAAATCTACCGTTTTACGTGCCGCTGCATAAACCAAATGACCGTGCTCAGCCAAATATTGCGTAATATGATTGCCAATGCCTGTGCTAGCACCCGTCACTAAAATCGGTGTTCCCATCTATTTCTCCTCTGAAAATAATATTTGTAGAGACGTCGCCACTGGCGCGTCTTCAACATTTTCATTCATGGTGGCTTCGGCGTGAGCGGCTCTCGAGCTTGTCGAGAGGTAGCCGAACGGTTAACGACAGTCTGTGTCATCTCCTTCATAAATAAACTGCAGATTGCAGAAATTATTCTCTCTGCGCAATCTGCGGATAAACTGTTAAAAAGGGTTCTCTATCTTCTGTAATAGAGAACCTTAACGCAGACATTGCAACAGCACAACTTTATTCGTCAAATTGTTTATAAGTAAAAGCAAGAGGTAAGCCCAAAGCAATGAGCAAGCTTAAATTCGCAACAGCATGAATTGTAAATCCTGTCACAACAGAAGTGTAACTATCCCCCAAAAACCAGGAGAGCAAGGTAATTAAAATAATCCACCAAGCCCATTTTTCACCACGCCGGAAAGGGATATGGGCAATAGCCACAACGGACAACAGCCAACTCGTCAGCACCGCTCCCGCTAGCCCAAACATAAAACGGTGAAATTGAACCGCCTCAGGGGAAAGTGTGGCATAAGCGTCTGTTATAAAAAAGCTATTGTAATAAATTGGCCCTAACAACTGCTGCACAAATGGCGTAAATGATAAGAAAACACCTAAAGCAGCAGAAAGGGCAGCAACAACAATAATCCAATTTACCCAAAATGTGGAAACTGGTTTTTTCATAATGATCACATCCTTTTTTGCTCTGTTTATATCCATGAAGCGTATGCCGTGACCATGAAAAATCATGCCATTCAATGCCAATCAGAAACAAAAAGTGGGAAACGGCCGTTTCCCACTTCCATTATCATATATTCTTGTGCACAACAATTAGCTATCTTGGCGTGCATTTTCTAATTCAGCACGCAATCGTCGAATTTCAGCATCCATATCACTGATAATTTGCTCTTTATTGCTTAAGCGCGAGCGCGTATGTTCATCTTGTTCAGCCAGCAACGGCTTATCCCAAAGAAAATCAGTGGTGCCATTGGCTCGCTCTGTTGTGTGACGAGTGACATGGCGCTTTTGCCGATTACCATTTCTATCCGTAAAGGTAAGCACAAAACTGTACACACCATGCTCAGAATCACCAAAGCCATTTTTAATATGAATATTTCGTGCTCCCGATTGTTCTACAATTTTATACAGTTCTGCCTTGAGTTTTTCTTTCTTATTGTATTCATAAACCCAAATACCGATAATAAAGCAAATTCCAACAACAAAAAATAAAAATATCCAGAACCCGTCCATTTCATTTACTCCCTAAAACTAATAACGACCAAATCTTACAAATATATACGGTCAAATTAATCGAAAAGTTCCGAGTAGCAAATGGATTACCATTGATTCTATTTTAGCAACAAATCAGATATTACAATTCTTCAGGATGCAAATAAACAAAACGAAACGGTGCAAAATGTTCAACAAATTGGGGTTGAAAGTCAAACTTGTCCGCAAATGCAGGGCCAAAGGAAACTGAATCTGTTGTCCCATCAAAGAATTGCACAATGGGATTGTCTGCCGCCAAAAAAGATTGAGCAGCTGCATTGTAAGGTAAAGCACCTCCCACCGGATTAACCACTTTAGCGCCAAGGTAAGACTGGGACAGAGCATTCATGGTTTGGCGCAATCCCAATAAACGGAAAAGTGACCACCCCACTTTAGGGTTTGCTTTTGTTGCTTTTGTCACTTTACCTGTAAACAACAATTCCCCATTTTCATCTTCAAAATGGAATGACAAAAATCCGTTTTCCTCTTGACGTTTACCCTGATTGCGTTGTGCAGGCAAACCTAACAATTCGCGATTATAGGCAACGGCCGTTTCTGTATTATTCCACAAACCATAACACAACATGAGGGCATCTGGGTTCATAAATAGCGCCTTCAGCAAGGTCAGTGGATGATCTTCAATCGCTGGGGTTTCCGTAGAAGACACTAAAATGCTAAACTGCAATTCGTTGTGTGCGCCCAAGCTTGCATCCGCAAAATCAACCGCCCAAACTCCCATTATCGCTCGTCCTGTTGTTGTGCGGATAGGGTACAGTTGCTCATCTTGCAACAGTTCGGTGATTTTCGTTAAATCAGCAAAGCCCCCAATAAACGTACCTTGCCCGTCGTAGGTATGATATGGTGTGGGGACAGTGCCCGTAGAAATTTCAGCCTTCCCCGTTAAAGGGTATTGTTGAAACAGTTCATGATCACGATGTTTGTTCATGCAAAGAGAATCCTTTTTGAAAATTGCGATGGATAAGAAAAATACGTCCCGCTAGTCAATGTCCACCTGCCCCTTTTTGGCCTAGCAAAACGGCCGTTCCGCAAATCAACACAACTACACTAAATAATACATGCATCCATCCCAATTTACTCACTACAATCTCCACGCAACAATGAATTCAATGGTGAGATTAATGTACAAGAACAGTAGAAAAAAGTAGGGGCAGACCCGTGTGTCTGCCCCTAAAAATCTCTTAATTCGTAAGTTTTAATTGTTATTGCACAGTAAACGTAATTGTAAACCCTAAAGTGGGGCTTTCAGGTGGCGTGGTAGACATGACCGTAATGTAATAATCACCTGTGTAAGACAATGATGCCGTAGCATCATTATTAATCTGTCCGTTGATCCCGTTCAATGCCAATACCGCACCATTGACATCAGTGACTGTAATTTGCAACGGTTCTGCGGCTGATTGTGTTTTGATGTTCATCGTTTGCCCAGCCAATGCGCGCAATACGTACCCCTTTGGCGTATTGTTATCAATCGAGCCGTTCAACGTGGCAGAAACAGAACCAGAGGCAAAGTTGACACGCTCATAGTTCGGTGCTGTTGGTGGCTCGATCGGAGGTACAGGAACGGCCGTTGTTGAGATTGTTAATTGGTCACCGGGATGAATGCCATTGGCTGCCCACGGATTGGTTGCAATCAATTGCTGTGACGTCAACCCAAAGCGCAACCCAATGGAGTAGAGCGTATCACCAGCGGCAACGGTGTAAATTGGGGCTTGGTAGGTTCCGGTTGCATGCTCACGAGAACCACTATCTATGCCACTTCCGGGTGGAGATGGGGGATTGGTTGGCGGAACGGCCGTTGCGGGTATTGTTGTCGGTTGGGGTGCGGGTGCATCTGATAATGGATTAAAAGTTAAATTACCCGCATCAGCAAATAAGTCAATGCGCAAGACATCCCCTGAAATATTATATTTGGCCGCACTACCCATCAAAGCCAAAAATTGATTGCTTTGCGATCCTGGCAAACACTCTGCCATCGTTGTGGGGCCTAATTCAATGGTTAAGTTATCCCCTGCTGCAATGTATGTACCCGTGGCATTATTACAATCTGCTTTGACATCAATTGCGCCATTCTCTTGAAAAGTCACCGTATAACTTTGTGGGTTGGGAACGGCCGTTTCTCCCGTAGCCTGATCCAAATGGGAAACCCATTGCCAAGGATGGGCTTGCAAGGAAATCACACTTTCCATTCCCGCATCGGGCGTAGGTGTAGATGTCGCGGGGGGGAGTGGTGTTGGTAATTCAACTGTGGGGATTGGGGTCGGCTCTTCTTCGCCACCACCACATGCAGTTAATACAAACAAAAATAGAGAAATCGTCAAAAGCGACAAACGTTGCATATGGGATCCTCCTTTCATAATTGCTTCTCCTTTTTCTAAGTTACTTTTCGTTCTCCACTTAAATTCAATAATTATGTCTATATTTCGTCTTTAAAAAATAA
>JBNKHS010000160.1:0-9192 GCA_050290485.1 Promineifilaceae bacterium (SeqCode)
CCCGGCTTCACCGACTTTTTTGATTTTGGTACGCAATGGCCCTTACTCATCATTCTGCTTGGTGGTTTATTTTTGCTCGGCGCAGTTTTGGGAACGCCTCATCTCGCAACGCCCGGTTCGGTAATCACAGGACTTGGTCTCATCTTGTACTATCAAAGCATCACAGGAAACTGGGCAAGTTGGGCCTACGTTTGGGCACTCATCCCTGGATTCTTTGGCATAGGCCTTATCCTTACTGATTGGCTCATCCCTGGTAAGCAAGGCATGACCCCCGACGGTACAAAATTGATCGTTATAAGCGCAGTCATGTTTATGGTCTTTGGCTCTTTCTTCAATGGCTTTGGTGGAATCGGTAAATTCTGGCCGTTTGTCCTCATTGTCGCGGGCGCATGGATGCTGTGGCAAAACCGCATCAGCGTCAAAGAAGATCGGCTAATGAATGAAAAAGACTCCTTCCAAGACGAAGAATAACAGCGCGCACACGAGTTCATCCTCTCAATTTTCACCCCCAAGATTTTAAGAGTCTTGGGGGTGTTTTTAATTTAATTAATGTCTGCAACTTCTAAAAACTTCCTGCGTATTGAGTTGTAGAAATTTAAAATAAAACAAAAAGTAACAATTTTTGGAGGTTACAAAAAATGGAAGATAAAAAATTAGTACGCTACTCAGACGATAAAATGTTATTCGGTGTCGCCGGTGGTCTCGCAGACTTTGTCAATGTAGATCCCGTCATTGTTCGTTTGGCATTCATTCTTCTTACATTATTCGGCAATGGCATTGGCCTGATCATCTATGTTGTTATGGCCCTCATTATGCCAGAAGTATCTGCACCAGCCGCTAAAGTCAATGTTTTAGATGAAGAAGAAATCATCATCAAAGGGTAGTTTTCAGAAACATCTTACGTTCTAATTTGTCATTCCCACGAAGGTCGGAATCCAAATTGCATTGCACAGGATGCCCGTCTTCGCGGGGATGACAATTTATCTAGCAATAACCAATCAACCGGTGAAAGTGAAAACCTTGTTTAGAAAAGGGAAACTGTTGCCAATACTTTCACATCGTAATTCACAATCTTCATACGCTTTGTGTGTCGCTTTTTTGTGAATTACAGAACTTATCTCCTTATGTTGGCATCTACCAACATACTCCAGTCTAACTGGTCATTCCGGCAGAGCCGGGGAAGCCGTTCTGTTTGCATCTTGTAAGCAGAGCGGCTTTCTTCCTTTTAGCCTTCACAATAAGGACTAGTCATCAAGAAGTTGGTTCTTTCTATCTAAACCGCAATCATTTTGCCTCTACTTAATCCTAAACTCATAAAAAACAGGTGGATTGCCAAGCAACAACCTCCTGAACATCAACTTTTTGCATCCCTCTGACAATCATCAGTATAATCATTCGGCTATGGCATCTCTATTTCAGAAATTACGGGTTTTATTTAAAGCTACTTTACACGAAGCGGCAGATAAGGCATTGGCAAAAAGCGATCTTGCTGTTTACGATGACTTTATTCGTCAGGCTGAACGAGAAGTTGAAGAGTTTAAAGAGACTATTGCTCCGATGTTTGCGCAAGTTAAACAGTCACGTCGTCGTCGTGAGGCATTAGCCGAAAAAGCAGCACGACTTGATCTGCAAGTGGACATGTACTTGAAAGCAGGCAAGAAGACGGAAGCAATGGTGACGCAAAAGAAATTAAACTCAACAATGGAGCTGATTCGCACTTATGATGGTTCTTTAGAAAAACAAGTGGCATCATTAGAGCAATTAGATGATGTGCGCATTAAATTAGAGGGTCGTTTGGACATTGCCAAGCAAGAGAGAGAAGAACTCCGCTTCTTATTACAACTGGCTAAATCAAAAGAAGTCTCTACAAAAGCAATGAAATCATTAGATTCCTTGATGGGACAAGGGGATAGTGAGGTTGCTGATGCCGCCGAAAATATTCGGCGACGCCTGGACCATGCAGATGCAGCTTGGGAAGTACAAACGAGCAGTTTAGACCGTCAATTAGATACGGCCATGCACGATTTGGCAGTAGAAGCAGAATTAGCAGCTCGTATGGAAAAGTTGGGGCTGTAAATGACAAAAACGGCATTGGTTCATGATTGGATGAACCAAATTGGTGGGGCAGAAGATGTATTGGAAACATTAGTAGAAATGTATCCTAACGTTCCCATTTATACATCACTCTACAGCCCAAAAAGAATGCCGCCTCATTGGCATGCATGGGATATTCGTACTTCATTTATCGACAAGCTTCCTTTTGCAGCCAAAAAACAACAACTTTATTTTCCAGTTTATCCCTTTGCCTTTGAAACCTTTGATTTTCGTGAATATGATTTGGTCATTACCAATAAAAGTGGTTTTAGCCATGGCATTGTGACTGGACCAGAGACTTTGCACATTTGCTACTGTTTGACACCAACTCGTTACGTTTGGCGTTACCATCAATATGCAGAGCAAGAACGATTGGGCAAGTTGTCACGAATGGCAATCCAGCCTTTTTTGACGTGGCTGCGGGTTTGGGATCGGGTTGCGGCGGATAGAGTTGATCATTTCGTGGCTATTTCGCAGGAAGTCCGTCATCGAATCGCAAAAATTTATCGCCGAGATTCAGTTATTATCTATCCACCGGTGGATACCACCCGTTTTGAACCATCGAATTGTGTCGAGGATTATTATTTGATGGTGGGGCGACTGGTGCCTTATCGACGGTTAGATTTGTTGATTGAGGCGTTTAACAAAATGAAACGGCCGTTATTGATTGCAGGCAGTGGACGTGATCGTGAACGACTAGAAGCATTGGCTAACGACAACATCAAATTCTTGGGCTATGTTCCCGATGATGAACTACCTGATTTGATTGCGCGTTGTAAAGCATTCATGTTCCCTGGCGAAGAAGATTTTGGCATTGCCCCCATTCAAGCAATGGCGGCGGGACGTCCTGTAATTGCCTATGCAGGTGGTGGTGCGCTAGATACCGTGATTGATGGGCAAACAGGTGTTTTGTTCAAAGAGCAGACAGTTGCTGGCATCATTGAAGCAGTAGAAGGATTTGAACCAAATTCGGTCAGTCCACTCACGATTCGTCAACATGCAGAACAGTATGATACGGCCGTATTTAAACAAAAGATGCACGATTTCATTGCCCAAAAACAAGAAGAGCAGCATCAAAATCGGCATAAACAAGGTAGTTTGGAAAACTATTTATTGGGAGATTAGAGATTGGAGATTTGTCACCTGCGGTGACGAGATTAGAGATTAAATTACAACAACACAATCTCCAATCTCGTGGCGAAGCCACAAATCTCGCAGCTAGGCTGCAAATCTCTTAAATGATTATGGAATTACGACGTTACTGGAAAATTGTCAAAAGACGCTGGTTGATTATCATCATTCCGGTGGCCATTGTGTTGCTATTTACCATTGCAACGTATCGGCCAGCAGCACCAACAGGCTACAATGTTGGAGTTAATTTTTTGGTCAGTCAAGAGCCAGGGCAAGTAACAACCAATGAAGATGAAAATCGGTATTACAACTGGTTGACGTCGGAATACATTGTCAATGGATTAACGGATTGGGCAATTTCTGGCGATTTCAAAACGGCCGTATCTGCACAACTAGCGCAAGATGGTATTGACGTGGCCCCCTTTGCATTTGGGGTTGTTGCCGACAATGTGCGCAGCAAATTGGCCCTATCCATCGCTTATGGCGATGCGGACACGCTTGCTCAAATTATGGATGCGGCGATTGTGGTGTTGACAGAGCAGAATGCAGATGCTTTACCTCAATTGGGTGGCGAAACGGCCGTTGTTGTCCAGCTCGATGAGCCAGTAGTTACACCCATTCCGCAAGGCATTCGAGCCCAACTCGACGCACCTTTACGCATCATTCTTGCTTTGATCGCCGGTATTGGCTTGGCCTTGCTCGTTGAATATCTCGATCCAACATTGCGAGATCGTTCAGAAGCTGAAAAAGTAGGATTTACAATCATCGGAGAAATTCCGAAGAAATAGCGTAAAACGTAATGAGTAAAACGTAATTAATATTTTTACGTTTTACGTTTTACGTTTTACTACTTAAATCCTTGAATTCTTAGGAGAAAATTAGTGGAACTATCTGATTATTTACGCATTTTACGCCAGCGGGGCTGGCTCATTATTTTGCTGGCCATTTTAACGGCAGTTGCTGCTTTCGGCTTTAGCAAAATGCAAACACCTGTGTACGAATCAAATCTTAAATTATTAGTCCGTCCAGCACGAACCGATTTTGGGCAATCACAAGCGGCACGGGAACTGCTTGGTAATTACGAACAATGGATGCGCAGCAGCTATCGTGCCCAAGAAGTCATTAACCAACTGCAACTAGATATGGACGCTGAAACATTGTTAGGTGATATGGCCGTAGCATCTGACCGTTTAGGACTTGTTATACAAGTTAACGTTGAAAATACAGATCCAGATCTTGCTAACGATATTGCCAGAGTTTGGGGTGAACTGCTCATCCAATGGCAAAATCAAGAAAATGACAAAAACCGACAAGAAGATCGGATTACTGTTGAACTGCAGGATGATCCCAGAGCTGGGCTCACCTCACCACAAACAAAAATCAACACCGCAGCAGGTTTTGTCTTTGGCGCATTAATCGGCATCATCATCATCTTCGTATTGGAATGGATTGAATCTGGTGTGATGCGTCGACCCGAAGATGTTGACCGCTATTTAGATGTTCCTGTCATTGGCACAATACCAAATAAATAAAGTGGAATCATTATGGATTTAATTACGATTACAGACCCACGTTCACCTGTTAGTGAAGCGTACCGTTCATTACGAACAAACCTCTCTTTTTATAGTCTTGACAACCCGATTCGGACATTGGTGGTCGTCTCTCCCGCCGAGGACAAACATCAAAGTGAAACAGTGGCGAACTTAGCTGTATCGCTGGCGCAAAGTGGCAAGCGTACCATCTTGGTTGATTGCGACTTAAGACGGCCGTCTTTGCACACGATTTTTGATATCAAAGCGGAACCTGGATTGACCAACGTTATTTTGGAAGATCCTGATGCTTTGCCACTGCAAGAAACAGGGGTTGAAAATTTACAAATACTTACCAGTGGCACAAAACCTCCCAACCCAGCAGATCTACTCGGCAGCAAAAAAGTAGACAATTTGATTGCAACCTTACAAGAACAAGCGGATATTATTTTATTCGATGCACCGCCAGTAACGGCCGTAACGGATGCCGCTGTGTTAGGGGCTAAAGTCGATGGGGTTTTACTTGTCATCAACGCGGGCAAAACAAAACGCGATCATGCTGAACGTGCCAAATCTCTCCTCGAAACCGCCAAAGTACGCATCATTGGCGCTACCCTCATCAACGCGCCCAAAGATAGCACCGTTGGCTCTTATTACGGTTAAACGTCTCCAACCTTCAAGGTCTGAACGATCTTGAAGGTTTTTTTAATTCTCTTGACTTGCTTCCAACTGAGTTAACATTTGCATCGCCATGCCTGCAGAGGGTGCTTGTAAAACATTGTTGGCCGCAAAACTTTCTGCCTGCGGGTAGTTCGATGCCCGAATACGTTCTGCCGCTTTCTCAAGATCATAATCTGTGTGACGAAACTCAACTTTATCGCCAATCAACAACCAATCTGCACCTGTTTGCCCAAATGGCAAGCCCACACTCCCTGAATTAACAACATGAATATTGTTCACCATACCATCAAACTGCATATGGGTATGCCCACAAACCACAACCGAAGCCGAAACATGGGCAAACAAAGATGATAGTTTTGCTGCATTACTTTTTGCGGTAAATACCGTGATGTCATCATTGGGCGTGGCATGGCAAAACAAGACAGACCCACCTTGAGGCAATTCCACCGTGATCGTGGCTGGCCAATTGGCAATGAATTGAATATCTTGAGCGTTTAATTGGGTTGCCACCCATTTCGCTTCTTCATCTGCACGTGGAGAAAGCCCATTAATTGGCTCGCCATTAACATGACGCAGCAGCTCCGATTCCGCATTACCAAGAATAAAATCCATCGGGATTTTTTCACTTGCAGCGCGTAGACATGCAATCGTTTCTACAGGCAGTGGCCCAGCAACGACGTCTCCGCCAACAATAATTCTGTCAGCCCCTTCAGCAACAATTTCAGCAAGTACTGCTTCTAATGCCGGCAAATTTCCATGAATATCATAAATTGTGGCAATTTGCATGATGTATCCTTGAATAAAAAAGAGTGGTTCAATACCTTGGCGAGACTGAGCACAAGTATTGAACCACTCTCAATGAGAATTTACGATTTATTTTGCATAGGCTTCAAAAAAGCGAATGCTTGCTTCGATGCCTTGGTAATAGTTTGGCAAGTAGAAACGTTCGTTGGGGGCATGAATCTGGTCGGAAGGTAAGCCAAACCCCATAAGAATGGTTTCCAAACCCAAAACCTCTTGGAATTCGCCCACGACAGGAATTGAGCCCCCTTCACGCATGAAAACAGGTTTTGTAGAAAATGTTTGTTCTAGTGCAGAAACGGCCGCTTCCATCGCTGGATTATCGAGATCAGAAATCGTCGCGGGTGCACCACCCCGCAGTTGAATATCTACCGTCACAGAAGGCGGTGTAATTTCATTGACATACGCTGTAAAAAGTCGCGCAATCTCTTTGGGATCTTGGTCGGGCACAAGGCGCATCGACACTTTAATGTGAACGGTTGAAGGCAATACCGTTTTGGCACCGGGGCCGGTATAGCCGCCAATAATACCGTGCACATCTAAAGTAGGTCGCGCCCCCAGCCGTTCGACAATGGAGAATTCTGATTCACCCCACGCTTCTGGCGCACCCATTTCGGCCTTCCATACTTCTTCATCAAAGGGGAATTGGGCCATCAGCTCTCGTTCTTCATCGGTTAACGGCCGTACTTTGTCGTAAAATCCCGGAATCAGGATTTTGCCATCTTCATCTTTTAACTTGGCAATAATATGACCCAACACATTCAACGGGTTATTCACTGCCCCACCAAAACTCCCTGAATGTAAATCGCGACGAGGGCCCTTAATGTCCATCAAGATATAGCACATACCACGCAAGCCATAGGTAATAGCAGGCAAACCAGCTTTTGGCATCGCTGTATCCGAAACGAGGGCAATATCTGCCGCAAGCAGTTCTTTGTTTTGCGGAATAAAGGCAGAGAGGCTGGCGCCACCACTTTCTTCTTCCCCTTCAATGATGAATTTAACGTTAACCGGTAAACGGCCGTTTGCCTGCAGCAGCGCTTCTACCGCCTTCACATGAATATATGCCTGCCCTTTATCGTCCGATGAACCCCGCGCATACAAAAAATCATCACGAATGGCGGGGTCAAATGGTGGCGATTCCCATAGCTCAAATGGTTCTGCGGGCTGCACATCATAATGCCCATAGACCAACACAGTTGGTTGTCCTTCAGCATGTAACCAATCCCCATAAACAAGTGGATGTTTAGCAGTTTCGACAACACGTACGTTTTCTAGACCAGCTTGTGTCATTTTGTCAGCCAACCAAGAAGCGGCCGTTTTCACGTCCTCATCATGCTTGGGTTGCGTACTCACACTGGGAATTTTTAAGAACTCAATCAACTCATTAAGGTGGTTTTTTTGATTTGCTTCTGCTAATTCTACGGCTTTAGACATGAATAACTCCAGTTGGGATGCATCTCCAAAGACAAAAAACGAAAGCAACAAAGGCAAAACCTCTGTAGCTTTTGCCTTTATGCCCCTTTGCGTTAAAAATCTTAGTAGCCTACGGCTACTTTAAGCCCATTCACCAATTCGTTAACTTGTTTGTGAATGGGCACTTAGCTTAAGAAAGGCATACCCCATTCGGTTTTGTAGGTAAATAACGGTATAATGACCAGTAGCGTGATTATATAACCAATTACGTTTTACGCATCACATAATACATTTTAATATGACAGAACAATTCAAACCAAACAACATCGAAATCAGCATTCCTGCACTCGTAGAAAGCACTTTATTTGTCTCTAGTGGTCCTGTAACCATTGGACGGCTGGCAAAAGCGTTAGAAGTCAGCAATGCCATGATTAAAGATGCTTTGGCACAACTAGAAGAAGATTACAAAACACGTGGACTTCGTTTGCAGTGGAATGGCAACGAAGTCCAGCTAACAACAGCACCCGCAGCAAGTGGCGTCATCGAACGATTTCTAGGATTAGAGCTGACAACTCGCCTCAGTCAAGCAGCACTTGAAGTATTGGCCATTATTGCTTATATGCAGCCCATTACCCGCCCCCAAGTGGATCAAATTCGTGGGGTTAACTCTGATGGTGCGTTGCGGCGCTTGCTGAGTGTGGGACTGATTGAAGAAGTTGGGCGTTTAGAGACACCAGGACGGCCGATTTTGTATGGCACCACACCAGAATTCTTACAACACTTTGGCTTGACCATGCTCGAAGAGTTACCTGAATTGGAAACAGATGAAAGCGAAGAAGATGACGAAGCCTTAGCCGCAGCGGTAAAAGAACTTTTGGAACTAGAAGAACAAGCAGAAATTGGAGATTTGCAACCATAGGTTGCTAAGATTGGAGATTGCGAGTCAGCACGTTGCGCTGTTACGTAACACGCTCTACGCAATACTTTTTATGGAAGAACGACTACAAAAACTGATGGCACACGCAGGCATTGCTTCGCGTCGTGAATGTGAACGATTAATTGAAAAAGGACATGTGCGGGTAAACGGCCGTATTGCCAAAGTAGGTGATAAAGCTGACCCAACTAAAGATCGCATCGAAGTCAAAGGGCAAATCCTTAAAGGCTCAGTTCAAGAAGATCACGTCTACATTGCGCTCAACAAGCCCAAAGGCATCATCTCTTCACTCGAAGATGAGCTAGGCGAAGGGCGTCGTGTTGTCCGCGATTTAATTCCTGTCCCCGGCCATCTCTACCCCGTCGGTCGCCTCGACAAACAAAGCGAAGGGCTTATTTTAATGACCAATGATGGTAATTTGGCACATAAACTAACCCACCCTCGCTATGGGCATACCAAAAAATATAAAGTTGTGATTGAAGGGAAGTGTTAATAAATACTTAGATTGTTGTGATATTCCTCTAATTCCCTTCCTTATCTGTTGTAACTACTTAGGAAGGTTTAGATCTTATTATTGTAACTTGCCTTGTACTCAATGATACCATT
>JBNKHS010000161.1:0-9103 GCA_050290485.1 Promineifilaceae bacterium (SeqCode)
TGGTGATGCAGCTGGGTTTATTAATCCGCTGACAGGAGGTGGCATTCACAATTCCATCATTTCAGCAGAGCTTGCCGCAAATATTGTCGAGGATGCTCTAACTAAAGGAGATGTGTCGCGTGAGGCGATTAGGGTTTATGAACAGCAATGTCACGACGCAATGTGGGACAGTATGAAAACCTCTTACCGCTTCCAAAAATCTTTCATGCACTTTCCTTGGATAATCGATATTTTGGTACGCTTTGGCAAACAAAGTAGTGCTTTAACCCAAACGTTCTTGAGTAAGCTTTAACCATACTACAACAAAAAAGCCCACGCACTAAATTGGTGCGTGGGCTTTTCTTTTTCAAATTAAATTACGCTAGATAAGAGCTTATTGCCGATGCAAGTTCTGCGACAGGGGTATCTTTCGTCAAAAGATCATTTGCGCCAGCATCTAAACTACTTAATCGGGTCGTTTCCCTATCGTCGGCGGTATACATGAGAATACACGGCCGTTTTGCATCATATGCTTGGCGAATTTGTCGGCAAGTTTCAATTCCATCCATACCGGGCATCATCACATCCAATAAAACCAAATCCGGCATGTCATCCGTTATCATATTCAATGCTTCTGTCCCGCTCAATGCCCCGCGTACTTTATAGCCAGCGTCCTCTAAAATAAATTGGCATAATTGAACGAGAGAAATTTCATCGTCTACCACTAAAATCTTATTTGCTTGTCCCATAGTAATTATTCTAAAAATCGTTGAACGTATCGTAAATAGTCTCAAAGAGCCATTGAACTGCAATAAATTTTTTACAGCAAAAGGTATTCTCAAATGACCGACGACATTTTAGCACATAATTTATTCTTAGTGGGGTGTCAGGTTTAGTACTTTATACTAAATACAACGGTTTCTAACTACACGAATCAAAAGTTTTACCCTAAATTGTATAAACAAACATCCCCCCAAAACATTGGGGGGACGATGTAGGTTATATTATCACGTATGGTACGATTAATTATTTATTCAGGGCCATAACTACGGCGAGGTTTTACATTTTGGGCTTGTGGACCACGACCGCGATCAACAAGTTCGTACTCAACCGAGTCGCCTTCATATAAGTTACGATACCCTTCACCCTCGATAGCAGAGTAGTGTACAAACACTTCTTGCCCACCATCCTCTGGGTTAATGAATCCATAACCTTTTAACCGACTAAACCACTTTACACTACCTTTCATTTTTGTTCCTCCACAACGCTTAATGAATTTTGAAACTACAGAGTTACATCAATAAGTTCTTATTGAGGATGCTTTAAAACAAAACCATCGCTCTAAACTAGTAAAAAACTACCTATACAAACTACTGCCTTTACATTTCAGTGTTGTACCAATACATTCTGTGATAGATAAAAGTTAACATCTAACCAGATCGAAGTCTATGAAAGGCGCGTGAAAGCTTGTGAAGAAATTGATAGTACTTAGGTCTTAGGGTTTTGGCTTTAAAGTGGCTTGAAACAAGGTTTGACGGGTGTTTGTGTCCATAAATCCAACACGTTCTGCCAATTGACGTGAAGCGATGTTCGTCTGGGAGGCCGTATAAAGAGGGATACGGCCGTTATCCAAAATATAGTTCACCATCGAAGAAACAACACTGCGTCCCCACCCCCGGCGACGATAATCGGGATGCGTAAAAACCGCAATTTCCGCAAAGGTTTTTGTTTGCCAATTCAAACTAGCAGATGCGGCAATATCGTTGTTATCTCGGTTGCGAATAATAAAACGGGGCAAATTATTGGTGGGGGAAATGTCCTGGGTCACAAAGACGTTGATTGTTGGTTTATATACAGCTTGATCCAACTTGAATATCTTTAACGTTTCTTCCGTATGCACATCAAAAAGTGCTTGTATTAAAGGTGCATAATGCTCTGGCGTTTGTAGGATTACGGCCGTTCCCACATCAATCCCATCATAAATAACATCCGCACTCTTTTGTAAATCTTGAATGGGTAAACGCAGCGACACAAACGGTCGAAATAAGTCAACACCTGTCCGTGATAAGGTAACAAACCCTTCCGCACGAACAGATTCAAGAGGAAACGGCCGTAAAATTGTGCGGTTATCGGCGTGATAAAAAGCCAAATAGTTTGCTAACGCATCTGCAGGATTTTGTTCGTCTAATAAATGGCGAATCGCTCGCCGTCTTTCGGATAAGCTCATCATGAATTCTAGATTTTAAGATAATTATTTTGAGGAAGACATTGCTTCTAAGGCAATCTTTATTCCTGCTTGAAACGCCTGAGCAACCACATCTCGGTGGGGGTTGAATTTTTCTAGCAACTCCCCTCCATCGAGCACATTGCCATCCACAGCGAGGATGGCTCCTGTTTTAATTTGGCGTAACGTGCCAACAATAAACAAAGCGGCGCATTCCATCTCTACAGCCAATACATTCGCTGCAGAAAGTTGTTCGTAGCTTGGCTCTGCATTTGTTTTAACGCCTGCATAAAAATTATCGCGGGTAAGGACAATTCCTTCTCGAAATGGATAATTGTGTGCTTGGGCAGCTTCACGCAGGGCAAGCGTTAAATCAAGATCAGCTACAGCCGGGAATCCATTGGGAACTGTTTCACGACCATATCCCGTATTTTGCACAGCCGCCGTCGCAATAACCAATGCACCCGAATGTAAATCGGGCTGCAAACTACCACAACTACCCACACGAATCATATTTTGGGCGCCAGCCGCAATCAGTTCTTCAAAAGCGATGGCCGCGCCAGGGGCACCTATACCATGCGAGGTGACGGTTACAATACGGCCGTTATACTTACCCTGATACGTTCGATATTCGCGCCACTCCGCTAAAATATGGGCATCTTGCAAATGATCCGCAATTAAATCCGCACGGGCAGGATCGCCACAAACCAAAACATCAGGTGTAACTGAACCAACTTCTAATTTTGTGTGAGGGAGGATGTTTGTCATGATAAACGTGATGCGTAAAGCGTGATGCGTGAATATTTTCAGTTCACGATCACGCTTTACAAAAGTTTTTATTGGAAATCCATTGGGGCTGGTTTGTTGTCCAAAATCTCTTCTATTTTTTCAAGGACATCATCCGTTAATTTTGGTAATACATCGAGGGCTTTCATGTTTTCTTCTACTTGAGACACACGGGAAGCACCTGTAATCACCGTGCTTACATTGGGATTTTTTGCACACCAAGCAATCGCTAGTTTTGCCATTGTTGTGTCAAGTTCTTCTGCAATCTTGGTTAACTCACGTACTTTTTCTAAATTCTGCTGCCACTCTTCGCTTTCAAATATTTCACGCAGCCATTCGTACCCTTCTAAATTAAGCCGCGAATCTTCAGGGATAAAGTCGTTGTACTTCCCTGTTAGCAATCCTGACGCTAAGGGTGACCAAATGGTTGTGCCTAAACCAATTTGCTCATACAAACGGCCGTATTCCACTTCAAAACGTTCCCGATGGAACATATGGTATTGCGGCTGCTCCATCTTTGGCGGAATCAAGTTGTATTGGCGGGCCACACTATGCGCTTCCATTAACTGTTGCGCCGACCATTCAGAGGTGCCCCAATAAAAAACCTTACCTTGTTGGATCAGTTCATTCATCGCGCGTACAACTTCTTCCATTGGCACTTCTGGATCAGGGCGATGGCAAAAATAAAGATCCAAATAGTCAACTTGCAAACGTTCCATCGCTTGATGGCACGCTTCATAAATGTGTTTACGACTCAAACCAAATTGAGTTGGCTTGGGATTGGGTACCGCTCCCCAACGCACCTTGCTGGAAACAATGTAAGAATCACGACTCCAACCAAGTTTTTTGAACGCCTCGCCCATAATAATTTCCGATTGACCATGAGCATACACTTCTGCATTATCAAAAAAGTTAACACCCGCTTCATAAGCGGCTGCCATCATTTCCACAGCCGCATCCACATCTGCTTGGTTTTTGAATGTTACCCAAGAGCCAAAAGACAAAAGGCTCACTTTTAAACCTGTACTTCCTAAACGACGATATTCCATTTTCACTCCTTAATCTTTCTAAAAAATATCTGTATCTATTTTAGTACAATAATTAGATTGTGTTCTAAATTGCTTGAATTGTGAGAAAACAAGAGTGTTTCTATCATAGTGTCCTCTTAATATTATTGTAAGCAACCAACAAGAAATCATTAACAGCTTCTTTCTATCCTAGACAAAACAAAAAGCTATAATGATGCTATGGGCAAAATTTCGTGACCAAATATATAAATTGCCCAAGTGAGGCTCACATGAAAGATCAACGACGTATTTTGGCAACCATCGCAGTGAGTAATATTGTTGGTGCTTTTTTCATCTTTTTTTACTTTGCTTATATCGATCTAGAAACATTCTATGCCAATAAAGCATTTTGGCGCGGTAGCCAGGTTGATTGGACAACCTTTGCTATCGTCATGGTACTGCTGGCAACGGTAGAAGTTGTCATTGGTTGGTGGTTGAGTAAATCTTTGGTTCATTGGGAGCAGCGTATTGAGCAAGGAGAACCGCCAGCGCGTATGCCATTATCTTTGCAGCGGCGCGCACTTACTTTTCCAATTCTTGCTTCAATAATAAGCCTTGCTGGATGGTTAATTGTAGGGCTCTTTTTTGGGCAAGGGGGCGTCATGTTTTTAACCGCCGACTTTTTCACTTTCAGTCGGACATTTCTAGGTGTAGGGATTGTCGGTGGCTTAACAGTTTCAACCTTGGTTTTTTTAACAGCTGATGCAATTTGGCGCTCGCATCTCCCCATCTTTTTCCCTGACGGCTCTTTTTCCAATTTGAAGGTGTTTCGCATTTCTGTTGGGCAGCGGCTTGTGGCCACATTTTTGCTAACTGGTGTCATGCCCTTGATTGTGTTAGCAATGATCACACGTAATGGGGTAATAAATGCCATGGAGGCCAACTTAGATCTGGCGGACGTCTTGACTCGTATTACACTCACGGTGTTGTTCATTGTCACCCTCACGATCATCATCAATATCTTGTTAATTACGTTAACGACACGCAGCTTGTTACGGCCGTTAAATCAACTGACAACAGCAATGAACATTGTGGCTACAGGAGACCTTACCCCACGCCTAGTTGTCGATGCAAACGATGAACTCGGTGATTTATCGCATCGTTTCAACGTTATGTTAGAAGAGTTGGAACAGAGCCAAAAGATGCGTGATCTCTTTGGTCGGTATGTGAGTAAAGAAGTTGCTGAGCGGGTAATCAAGAATGGGGCGGATCTGGGGGGTGAAAATGTACCAGCGACTGCACTTTTTGCTGACATTCGCGACTTTACAACGCTGACAGAATCGCTGCCACCACAACAAGTTGTCGACATTCTCAATCGTTATTACACACGCATGGTGGATGCCATTGTCGAACAAGGCGGATGGGTGAATAAATTTGGTGGTGATTCTTTATTGGCTGTATTTGGCGCACCGATTCGCCAACCGGATCACGCTTTGCGTGCAGTTAATGCTGCTTGGGAGATGAATCGTGCTTTAGCAGAATTTAATGCGGAACAGTTAGCGATGGGGTTGCCCACCATTACCATTGGGGTTGGCATCTCGTCTGGTGAAATGCTTGCTGGCAATGTTGGCGGTAAAGAGCGACTGGAATATACGGTGATTGGGGATCCCGTGAATTTAGCGTCACGTTTGGAATCTTTAACCAAAGAGTGGCAGACGCCAATTCTTCTCAGTGAACATACGCAAGAACTACTTGATCACTCAAAAGTGAATACCAATCGTCGTGACCAAGTGACAGTAAAAGGCAAGACACAACCCACAATTGTATATGAACTTGATAGTATTGTTGGTTTGACTTGAGACTCGACAATCATTGGAGCATCAACGGACGTCTGCATTGCTTTGTTTGGCAGCGACGAGCTACGTTATTCAAAAGATACTCTTTTAAATCAGGTTGTAATTATTGAGGAAGAAATTGGTCGATGAAGTTGAAATATCCGCGACGGCCGCCCTCTCTTTGCCACATCTCAATAGATTTGCGAATACGTTTGAGGCAGTTTACCACTTCTGCAATGGATAATGAATGGTCAGAGATGTCGGCCAATTGTCCGGCTTCATCAACGACGGGTGCGCGACCAAGCCAGCCATCACTGGTTAGCTTGAGTTCGTCGTAACTTTGCTTAGCCAATGGTTTGAGGCTGAGAACAGGAGGGTTGCGCCGTTTTTGTTCGGCAGTGTAAACACGGATGAGACCATTTACGGCCGTTAATGTTTCCCAATCCGTCATTTCTTCATCTTCTCGGTATGTCTTTACCAAAGCAATTTCCATGCTTCGCAACGTGTCATTATATTTCTCTTCGAATGTACCCATAGGATTGTGATTTAGAAACTGAGTAACTGAGTAATTGCGGTAATGACTGAGTTACTCAATTTCCATCTTTAATTTTCAGTAAAACTTTGCCCATTTTGATTTTCTGCCGCCCACTGCATTGTGTACAAATTGTAATAACGACCTTCGGCAGCGAGTAATGCTTCATGCGTGCCTTGTTCAACAATACGGCCGTTATCGAGCACCACAATTTGATCAGCGTTGACAATTGTACTCAGGCGATGGGCAATCACAAAACTGGTACGCCCTTCCATTAAGGTATCCAACGCCGTTTGGATTTGCTTTTCTGTGGCTGTGTCCACGCTGCTGGTCGCTTCATCCAAAATGAGGATGCGCGGATCGGCCAACAGGGCACGGGCAAAGGAGACAATTTGCCGTTGTCCCACGCTCAGGTTGACCCCGTTTTCCCCCACTTCTGTCTCATATCCGTCAGGCATGCGGGTAATAAATTCATCAGCTCCCACCGCTTTGGCAGCGGCAATTACTTCTTCCTCTGTTGCGTCTAAACGGCCGTAACGAATGTTGTCGTGGATGGTTCCTTGAAACAAAAAGGTGTCTTGCAATACAATGCCCAACTGCGAACGCAAGCTAGCCATCGTCACCTCACGCACATCATGGTCATCAACCATCAACGAACCACCCTTAATATCAAAAAAGCGAGAGATAAGACGAATAATGGTGCTCTTGCCTGCCCCTGTTTCACCAACCAACGCAATCCGTTCTCCCGGCTCCGCTTTAAGTGAGATGCCCTTCAAGATCATTTCGTTATCATTGTAACCAAACGTAACATCCTTAAACTGCACACGACCTGTCACCGCTGGCAAAACTACCGCATCTTTGCGATCAGCCAAATCGGGTTGTAGGTCCAACAAGCCAAAAACCCGTTCGCTTGAAGCCATTGTCGCTTGAAAAGTGTTGTACCGTTGTGCTAATTCACGAATAGGGTCAAAAAATCGGCCAATGTATAAAATAAAAGCAACCAAAACCCCAGTTGTTAAGGCATCTTGCAGTACCAAAAAACCACCAACTGCAACAACCAACGCAGTAGCCAACGATCCCATAAAATCAACGCCAGGGAAGAAAAGTGCAGTTAAACGAGCCGCCATCACATTGGCATCAAAAAAGGAGCGATTGAGTTGATCAAAATGTTCTGAATTCAAATCTTCCCGCGTAAAACTCTTCGTCACACGAATCCCAGAAATCGACTCATTCAGATAGCCGTTGATCAATGACAAGCGCTGGCGCGTTGCGCGATACGCGTTACGCACATGTACGCGCCAATAATTTGTTAAGATAAACATGAGGGGCAAAACAGCAAAAGTGACGAGGGCCAACTGCCAATTCAATATCATCATGGCCACGATAATGCCCGAAAGTGTAAAAAAGGAGCGAAACAACCCAGTAATACTCCATGTAATAAAATCTTGCAGCACTCCTACATCGCTGATCAAACGACTCATTAAACGACCCACACTATAGTTGTTGTGGAAGTTAAGGGACAAGTTGTGCAAATGGCGAAAGAGGGTACTGCGATAATCAGCGACCACTTTTGTACCCACATAGGCCATAATGGAGATGCGGAACCGATTGGAAATCCATTCGCCGATGGCGGCAATGAGAAATATGACCGTCCACATGCGCAGCGTTTCCAATGAACCTGTGCGAATGCCATCATCAATCGCTATACCAACAATTGCTGGTTGGGCGACAGCCAATAAGGAACTAATTACCATTAAAACAATCGCGCCGTAAAGTCGCCATCGATATGGCTCCATAAACCTTAACAATTTACGAACTAAACGGCCATCATACGCCTTACCCAACAACTCATCTTCATCGTTGAGTAGATCCTTAATACGTGCTTCACGTGCTTCTTTTTCTGTCAGTTTATTTTGTTTTGAATTTGGGGTTGGTTGATCTGTCATCAATATACCTGTCTTTTTTTCTTTACAACAGATCTAATTTTAGCACAATTTCTATTAGATAATAATCTAACTTCTTTTTTATTCACTTATTGAATTTACTTCCACAATAAGGTGGTTTTTGATGATTAAATGAACGAGGATAATAAGAAAGCAGGGCGCTCAATCTATCTCATTTCAGTAAACGTCATGCACAAACTGCTGTGCTACGGATTCATGGTGATTTGGCCTCTGATCTCACCGAGGGGGACATCTGTGGTATGGACATTTACATACGCTCTATTTTCGGCAATTGCGGTCATTAAGCGATCGACCATGTCATCGCTAAGTACGGTAGACCCTTTAGCTGGGTGACCTGGGCCGCCACATTCAGTTACCGGTATGGGTGGTGGACCAAATGCACCACAGAGGGAGATAATGGGGGGGCCATTTCCTGCAGGTACATCAGAAAAATGAATGTGTGCCGCTAACGTGTCTCCATTTAGTTTGGACACAGGCATAATGAAACTTAGTTCATTGTGATCAAGCTGAAACTTGGCCTGTCCTTGCCCGTGACTATCAACACCAGCGGCGGCAGACAAATGAGCTTTGAAGTTAATCGGATGTGCTGTAGCTGTCCCGGCAATGATTAACAATGCAAGAAGAGTGAGGACAATTAGAAGAGGGAGCTTTTTCATTTTTTTCTCCTTTGAACCTATCCAAAAAACCACAGAGACCACAGAAAACGCAGAGGAAAACAAGTTTGGTTTCCGAGTCTTCAGGACATCCGTGTCTAATTTTAGGATAGGCACTCAAAT
>JBNKHS010000162.1:0-9066 GCA_050290485.1 Promineifilaceae bacterium (SeqCode)
CTCACAATTGATACTTGTCTGGTTGCCAGTCCCTTGCGGGTTCCAGTCTTCACAGAAGGTGTTCACATACGTGGTATTGTCGTAATCATAATCAGCTACACCATTTGGTGGAAAGTGAACATTGCCGCAGCGTTCGCTTCTAGGGAATTCGGCCGTATCATTGCCAGCATAACGCTCCCAGAACAATTCTTCTGATTGCACACTACTCAATAATCCTTCCATGAAATGGCCAAAACTATGGAGGGCTAGATCGGCTGTGCGGCTCGTATCAAATCCCATTGCTGTAAAAGAACGTTGTCCACCACAAAAAGCAGGAGACGCGGTTGCAGCATACCCTGGGTTTGGTTCAAAATAACGACTAGATATGACATATTCTGGTACATGATTGGGATCATATCCTGGACGAGGATCGGCCCATACCCATACTTGGTCAATTTCTTGCGCCAAGATGATGTCACACAAATTGTCTTCTGTGAATATTTGTTCATAAGTTGAATACCAATCTCCTGGTGTATCGGGTGCGGGGCGGGTTCCTAGTCGGTTGTATGTGGCTACAATTTTGACATCGACGTTGGGGGCTGCATTTGGATTTTGGTATTGGTGGAAGCTAGATGCGGTTTCAACAGATGTTTGTAACTGTGCCGAAAGATCATCGGGATGATAGATGACATCCCCTTCCCCATTAGGGAAATATCTGACTTCAATGACGCGCAATTGAGGAGTTGGTATCTCAATAGGACCAGGGATATAAGGGGAAACTGATATTGCATTGGCACGAAGGGAGTTTGTTCCGTTGGTGACTCCTTCCCAGTAAATAGAGGTGGTGTCACAAGTTGTGATGGGGTAATATGCATTGGGTGGCACACAGGTAAATAGTTCAGGGCCGGTGCCATTGACTCCGTTTAATGCAAATGCTTTCCATGTTTTCAGTACAACTCTATTGGAAAAGGGATCTAGCCAAGCTCCCCAAATATTTTCGTCACTGGTATTGTCTAAGCCGATTGCGTGTCCATCGAGCATCTTGGCCCAGGTGCCACTGGTGTTTTCCCCCAGTGATCCATGCGTAAAAATAATCAGGTCTGTGGAACGGCCGTTAAAGCCAACATCATAAAACCCGACGGTACTGATTACTAAACGGCCGTCGGCTGTCATGGTGATGGCATCAATATCTTCACCGTTTGTTGTTAAACCCACATCAGATCCATCAAAATATAATGTAAATGTGCCTGTTGTGTTTTCGCCGAGTGAATTCGGGCTAAAGCGAACAATATCGGAGTCATCAACAAGACCGATATCAGGGATAATAGCTTCTTCCACGAAACTAAATAACAGAGTTCCATCACTTAACTGGTGAAACGCATCGATATTCCGATCATCAATACCTACGTCAGAGCCGTCAAAATAAAGAGCCCATTCTTCTGTTGCGGTGCGATAAGATAAAACGTCTTCATTTTGAAAAGGGAGTGTGCCGTTGATCGTGCCACCAATTTGAAAACTCATAAAAATAATATCTGAATCAATAATGCCAATGGCCTTGACTGGTTTTGATGTAGTGAATGATATTGAAATCAAGAGTACAGCTATTAATAAGGGGATTAAATGTAAAGGCTTAAATATTTTCTTTTTCAATGTATATGCTCCTCTGAAAATAATTTTATGCAGAGCCGCAGAGGAGGGAAGTTGGGAAGACTATTGTGATCTGCGAAATCTGCCCGACCTATGGTCGTAAATCTGTGGATAAATATTTTCATTCATGGTGGTCGACAACAGTCAGTGTCGCCTCCTTCGTAAATAAGTAAGGTCCGGAAAGGAGTTAAAAATAAACATCGTTTCAGGCTTTACTTTTAGGAGAACGAAAGAGATTCTAGCTTCTTTTCATTTAGCTACTTTTCGTTCTCCACTTAAATGTGAATGACTGTATGTCAGATATGTTAAAGATCGATTATCAGGAAATTATCAGGGTAAGCTCGATTCAATCATTTAGCAGTACAAATAATTAGGAAAATGCACATGAGTGCTTGTTATTTACACAAGCATCAGTTATTTTTATTCTGTTTGTAGCGGTAGGCAGAACTTAATAGTTGATTTTCATAGAATGTGTAATTGGTGCAAATGAACAATGACTCATCTATCCATCGTTACTTTAGGCTCATTGCAGATTAGTTTAGATGAACAAGCTTTAATTGGTTTTGAATCGGATAAAGTACGGGCGTTACTTATTTATCTGGCGATGATGGCACATGTTCCACAAAGGCGAGCGGTGTTGGTCGGTTTATTGTGGCCTGATTTCCCAGAAAAAGTGGCTCGACATAATTTAAGTCAGGCGCTTTTTAATTTACGTCAGGTCATTGGTGATCATCAGGCTTCCTCACCCTTTTTACAAATTACACGTCAGGATATTCAATTAAGCCCGATCGGTAATATTGAGATTGATGCCTGTTCTTTTCAGTCCATGATGGCTAAGTGTAGGGAACACGAGCACATTGCTTTAGACCAATGTACGGAGTGTATCGGTCACATGGAGCAGGCGATTGCTCTTTATCGCGGTGAGTTTTTAACACAATTTTTCTTGCCAGATTGCACTGAATTTGAGGCATGGGCTGAATATCAACGTCAGGTGCTACATCAACAAGCTTTAACTGCTTTGCAGTCGTTGGTTGACTTTTATAAGCGAAACAATAATTATGAAACGGCCGTTTCTTATTTACAGCAGCAGTTACAACTCAATCCTTGGCAAGAGGAAGCCCATCGCGATTTGATGTGCTTGTTTGTGCATCAAGGTAACCGCAATGCAGCTTTGGCACAATATGATATTTGCTACCAGACTCTTGCCAAAGATTTGAGTATACCACCTGCTCCAGAAACAACAGCGCTTTATGATCGAATTAAAGATAATCAGCTCATCAGAGAAGATTTTGGGGTAGCCATATTTTCCGTAGGTGTACATAAACCTTCTCCTGTTCACCATTTGCCAGATAAACAAACCTCGTTTGTTGGTCGCCAAACAGAGTTGCTTCAGTTGCATCAATTGTTGTCTGATCCTAATTGTCGTTTGCTAAGTTTGGTTGGCCCTGGGGGAATCGGGAAAACCCGTTTGGCTTTAGAAGCAGTCAAAGCAAGTCAAAATGCTTTTACTGATGGCGTTCATTTTATTTCACTTGCATCACTTGATTCAGCTGACAATGTTGTTTCTGCAATTGCAGAAACCTTAGAACTCTCTTTTTACGAAGGTCGCAACTTAAATGAACAGCTCTATGATTATGTCAAATCAAAACAGTTGCTGCTGTTGTTTGACAATTTGGAGCATTTGCTACCCAAAGCCAATGCAGTTAGTGAAAAGAGCTCCCCAGAGGCAGCCTTTTCTGCAACGATTGCCCTTATTGTAAAGTTATTAGAGACAGCGGCGAACCTGAAAATTGTTGTTACTTCACGCAATCAACTCCCCTTACAACAAGGACAATTATATCGTGTAACTGGATTATCCTTAGCAAATAAAAATAGGGATAAAAAAATGTGCGCTGCCGTTCGTCTTTTTCATGAACGTGTACAGCGATTGCAACATAATATAGATGTTTCTGAAGAAGCTGTGGTGCATGACATATGCCACTTACTTCGGGGGAGCCCTTTGGCTATTGAATTGGCAGCAGCTTTAGTTGCTATTCTTCCTTTAGAAGATATCTTAGTTGAAATTAGGGCAAATTTAGATGTTTTGGCTACTAATTCACAAGACATTGAAAGTCGCCATCGTAGTATCCGTGCTGTTTTTGATTCTTCATGGCAACTGCTCTCAACAGCAGAACAAATCATGTTTGCTCGATTGTCTATATTTCGAGGCGGTTTTACAAGGGAGGCAGCCAACGAGGTGGCGCAAGCAGCGTTGTCCGACTTAGCTGGAATGGTTCATAAATCGTTACTGCAATATCGACGAAACGGCCGTTTTGAAATGCATGAACTCATGCGTCAATACGCTGCCCAAAAACTAGCATCAATGCCCGCCCAACAGCGGGACACACAATACTGTCATGCAGCTTACTACGGCCGTTTCTTACAGCAATACATTCATCAGTGGCGGGCTGAACATAGATTATCGATGGTGGATGAAGTCGTTCCAGAAATTGAAAATATACAAGCTGGTTTAGCTTGGTTATTTGAACAAGAATATCAATACATTGAAGATTTAATTCTCTACGTCAATAATTTGTGGCATTTTTACAAAAGGCAAAGTCGGCTAGCAGAAGCTGTAAATATGCTGAAGCAAGCGATCATGTTGATTGAAATGGAGCAAGACGCCTACCCATTAGTGCGGGCAGAATGGCATTACCTGCTTGGTGTCGCATATTGGGGATTGGGGCAATTAAATAGAGGTTATCAACACTTACAGCAATCTGTACGTTTATTGGATAAACCAATACCGACAACAAACGGCCGTTTGCTCTTAGGGTTTATGGGGCAAGTCGTCCGTCAGTTTTTTAACCGCATACGGCCTTGGCAATCATCGCCACAGAAAGTTCATCAGTCAGCTATCATTGCTGCTGAAACGTATGAACAAACAGCCAGAATAGCGTATCTGGCAAATGATATGTTATTGGCTATTTACAGTGGTGTACGTGCTGTTAATGTTGCTGAGCAAACAAGCCTATCTTCAACATTGGCGACAGCATATGCCAGTATGATCATTGTCTGCGGCTCTTTTCGTTTGCACCGTTTTGCTGAGCAGTATGTCAGACTTGCTCAGGAAGTTAGTCGTAAATTAGACGATTTGTCCGTACTTGGTACAGTTGCGATTCGCCATGGTATTTATTGCAATGGAATTGGTCAATGGGAGACCGCCAAGAGAGAATTAGAGGGTGCCATTGACAGATTTCGGCGTTTAGAAGATTGGCGGAACTGGGGTGATTGCCTTAGCAATCTAGCCTATATTCCTTACTTTCAAGGTGATTTTAACGGATATCGTAAATATTGGGTTGAATTGCATGAATTAACCCAAACCAGTCATAATGCTCAGCATAAAGCATGGTCCTATACGGGCCAAGCCCAGGCCTTAATTGCTTTAGGTTATTTGGATGAAGCCGTTGTATTCTTAGAAAAAGCTTACCCACTTCTTGAGTCTGTTGCTTCTGCACGTATTGGAAAGATTGGCTACCATACGATTTTTGCTTTAGCCTACTTGTACCGTCGTGAGATGGGGGCAGCGGAGGAAGCGGCAGACAAGGCAACTGTATTACTCAAGCAAAGCTTACCATTTTCATATGTTGTCATTTATATTTATAGTGAACTTGCTGAAGTGTACTTAACCTTGTTGGAGCAAGTCCTACATGATCCAAATAACGAGAAAACTCGAGCTGTTGTCTTAAAAAAGAAAGCAGATCGAGTATGCAAAATATTAACTCAATTTGCCTGGATTCATCCCATTGCTCGTCCCTACGCTGATTTGCATAGGGGACAATGGGCATGGCTTGCAGGGAAAAAACGACGTGCACACCACCTTTGGCAAAGGAGTATGGTCGCTTCTCATGAGTTAGAGATGAGGTATATCGAGGGGATAGCCAATTATGAAATCGGCAGGCACGCAATGGACACCGAAGGACATATACATCTTATTCAAGCAAGAGAAATCTTTGCCCGGTTGAAGACTCCCTATTATTTGCAAAGGACGGAAGATGCTTTGTTGCAAAAAAATGTATAAGCTGATGATTTTTATATAGTACAAGCAATACTATGCGAAAGTAACTACTAGTGCCTGCAGCGTCTAAAACGGCCGTATTCCCTTACTCCATCTTTGATTCTAGCTCAACATCATGCCTGTTTAACAAAAAAAGGATATGGTAAATATTGATGTTTATATGAGACTGATAGTGAGCCCTAATTTATTGTTTTATTTCGCTTCAATCTCGACGGACATCTTAATTTCCGTCGCAATATTAAAGGCCAAAGCGATTTGCCCAACTGCTGACCGTGCATGTTTCCCATGGCTTTTGCCAAATATTTCCACCATCAAGTTTGAGCAACCATCAATAACGGCCGATTGTTGTGTGAAATCGGCCGAGCAATTAACCATTCCCTCCAACTCGATGATATTTTTTACTCTGTCTAAGGTGCCCAACGCTTCTTGAGCGACGTACAGTAAATTCAGACCAGTTAATCGAGCGGCCTTCTGCCCCTCCTCTATGGTCAAGTCTGTGCCTACTTTGCCTTTATAAGGGATTTCTTGACCACAAAAGGGAGCTTGTCCTGACAAAATGAGCATGTTACCCACAAGGCGATAAGGTAGGTAGTTGGCAACTGCCTTTGGTGGTGGGGGCACACCTTCCTGCTTTACAATTTGGTTAAATTTATCGTCGTAGTTCATTACCCACCTGTTATATTCGGCTGATTTTGCCACAGGCCCGCGGTAGTATTTGTTTTGCTTTGGGGCATCTTACAGGGATTTTTCCACTTGTCAGGATCGGGCACAAGGCGTGACAAACCCAATAACTGCAGCACATTGTCAGATGAGCGCAAAGAGCCATTCACCCAGCCTTGATCATCAGAATAGGCTTCGTTACAGATGTAAATGTTTTTCACAGGATTGGCGATGTTTTTCATCACTTCGCGATCATTGGCAAAACGTGCCCATTGATGATAGCCATAACCAAAAGGGGATTCTCCCCATAAACGGTAACTGGTTAAAACGGGACGTGGTACATAAAGTGTATCGAATATTTGCTGCAGCTGTTTTGTTGCTTCTTCTACGATCGCTTCTGAAGCTGCGTACATCACCTGAGGTTTGTCTTTGTTGTGTTCCTCTTGTAGAGGAGAGGTGAATTTAGGCCCCACCTGTTGCAATGCTTGCCAAAAGTTTGTGTTAGTGAAGTCAGAATAAATGGTTAAGGCTGCTGGCCCAGTAACTGAAGTGCCCTCCATTGGATCGAATGTATAAATGGCTCCTGCAGGCAAATCTGTGAAACACCCTCCATCCAACACTGGTGGCCGATTGTAAAATCGTGGGTCGCGCCACCAAGCATCATCGTAGTAGAGGTTGATTTTGCTGAGACGCATACCAATGACGCTGTTAATATTTTCATATAACTGTGTTGCGTTGGTATTCATTGAGCCGTTGAGGAGTGGTGAGTTGAGGAACAGTTGTTTCATCGCAGCTGCAGGCAGGGCCAAGATGACCATGTCTGATTCATAGGTTAAGGGCTCACCTGTATTTAGGTCTTCCGTTTGTACTTGAATCCAATCTTCATTGGATGTGGGCTGAAGGCTGGTAACGGCCGTATTCAGTTTTATTTCAACCCCCATTGCCCGATTTTGGTCAGCTAAAGTATTCGGCAACACGCTGTAGCCATCATTAAAAGAGTAAAATTGCGGGTTTTTAGGGAAGTCTTCCAAAATTTGATATGCTTCGCCCGCATTGACCAGCGATTCGAACGGCCCCACGAAGCCAACTGCATGACCAAGCATGGTGATTGCCTCTTGTGACAAACCAAAATCACGCAACAAGCTCCATAATCCCCACTCATTGAGTGGAATCCCTTTATAAGTACAATCTAAACGGAAGGATTGCCAAAATTCTGGAGTTGGATTTTCCGGTGCAGTTACGTTATTTTCAGCGAGGATGGCATGGTAAACGGCCGTAACAATATCTACAGGACTCATGCCCTGCTCAGCATCTGTCAAATTGTATAATGCGCTCCAGATCGCATTGTTATCTGCCATCGAATCAGCTACGGTAAAGCTTTCACCACGGAAGCAAAAACGATTGTTTTCATCTCCCATGGGGAAAGACACCAACTGATGACAAAGATCTAATTCGCCGATCAATGTCAACAATTCTTTCATCGATTGATTAAAGCGCATTCCCCCCTCTTCTTCCCGCACTTCTTGAACTTCAGATTGGCCATTTGTAGACAATCCTTTAATCTTGACCAAATCAGTTTGTAAACGTCCACCGGTTCGGTCTAGTTTTTCTAAAATGACAATATTAGCGTCTCTATGTTTAGGATCTTTTTTTAGGCGCCAGGCACAATAAAGCCCAGAAACACCAGCACCGACAATGATAATGTTTTTTCGCTCAGACATATTCATTTCCTTTTAAAAATGTTTTGGGCGGATCGTCAATCCGCCCTACCAATTGATATTAACTTTCTGAATTCCGAGAGACCCTTAAAAATTTGCACTATTAGGGGCTTAGTATGGAGTAATACTATGCGAAGAACGGGTGGTGTCTACGATACTGCCCAAGCTAAATCCTCGGGAAAACTCAATTGTTCGACACGCACATCAACCACGGCCAATGTGGTCGGATCTTTTTGAATTTCGGCTAATGCCTGATCCAGTTGCGCAATCGTACTTACACACCACCCACGCCCCCCGAACACCTCTGTCAGCTTACTGTATTCCCAGCGATGCAGGATATTGGTAGGTGCAACTTGTCCTTCTCCAGCAAAGACTTTGGGGTTCACTAACCATTGTTCAATGCCATAAATACCATTATTCATGACGAAAATGATGGGATTTTGCGCTTCCTTGTACATAGTAGAAAGTGTTTGACAAGTCATATGAAATGAACCATCACCAGAAAAGACAACGGGGCGCAGTTCTGGACGCGCACATTTAGCACCTAATGCTGCTCCCACTGCATAACCAATAGAAGCCCAAGCTGCCTGCGCGATAAAGCCGTTTTTTTGGACGTTAAGATTCATCGCCCCAAACGATGAAAATCCAATATCTGCTAAGACCATCATAGAATCGTCCACAAATGTATTCATTCGGTTGAAAAAGTTGTCAAAAGTTAATGCTTCGTCTGGCAGAGGAGCGGGTGCTGGTTTTGTTATAGGGGGGGCAACTCGTTGCAAATTTTGCTTGGCTAATGCTGCGCCTAAACCATCTAAGAAGTCGGCCAAATGTACTTGTGCAAAGTAGCTCGTCCCAACGCGTACTGAGTCACGAGATGCTAGGATTAAATCATCTCCCCAAGGAGTTGTACCAGATAGATCATTACTTGTCACCCCTAACAGGTTGATGTCTGTTGCCAGTACACCCAAAGCAATAAGACAATCAACATTGGCAACATATTCCTGC
>JBNKHS010000163.1:0-9063 GCA_050290485.1 Promineifilaceae bacterium (SeqCode)
TACGAGAAAAGGTCTTTTTATGGCAAAAGATGATGTATCGGTGTTGGTTGTGGATGATCAACGGCTGATTCGAGAGGGGATTTCTTCACTGCTTGAGCTGCAGGATGGGGTGGTTGTGGTGGAAACGGCCGTTAATGGCCAGGAAGCCATCGCCAAAGCAGAGGCGTTGCAACCTGATGTGGTGTTGATGGACATTCAGATGCCGGATATGAATGGCATTGTGGCCACAAAAAAGATTAAAACGCTGTGCCCAGAAACGGCCGTTTTAGCGTTAACCATGCACGAAAATGACAAATACTTTTTTGAAATGTTGCAAGCGGGGGCTTCCGGTTATGTCCCGAAACGGGCTGCCCCAGATGATCTGATTCATGCTATTCATACCGTACATCGCGGTGAGGTTTTTCTTTACCCCTCATTTGCTTCCCGCCTTGTACAAAACTATCTTGGACAGACAGATCATGACGACACATACACACCCTCGCTTGATAATTTGACGCCCCGCGAGCAAGAAGTGCTGACCCTCATCGCCGATGGATTGACCAACCCGGAAATTGCTGAGAAATTGGTTATTAGTGTCAAGACAGTTGATCGTCATCGCGAAAATATAATGACCAAGCTCAACCTTCATAGTCGGGTGGACTTGGTCAAATATGCGCTCAAAAAGGGTTTGATTGAATTAGAATCGTAGCTGATTACACAAAGATTCATCACATTGTTACATAAATAATCGAAACTTCATGGTCCATGTGTCATGCTGAGTGCAACGAAGCATCCCTTTGAACTTCACAGGGATTCTTCACTTCGTTCAGAATGACATATTCAGGAAACTTTTGTAACAAGGCGTTTAGTTGACAGTCGCAACAGCGTATTTATAGATTGGACAGGTGATGCACCTTTCTGGTAATTCCCCCTCATTGCGCATTTGTACTGACCAACATTGTTTCCCAAATTTGATGAATGGTTGACAAAACTCAGGGTTAACAGGTTGCTTCTTCCCGCTTGATGTTTCAGCACGCTCAACCCACCAATTCATCAAATAACCGACACCCAATATTAACCCTAACGGTAGTGCACATCGTAAAACAAAGAAGAGAATAAACGTTGTGGTTGCTTCTAACTCAGTCATGAGAATCCTTAATCTCCTTTTTTGTATAACTGCTATCCTTGTGAGAACCGTGGAGATTATGAGGACACGGCGCTCTGGTTACCGTGCCCTCTACAGTATTGATAAGGTTAATTTAATCTGTGGCGTGGGCCAATGCAGGATGTGGTACTTTATCTACAGCAACCACTTTGCTCCCTGTATGATCGACAATCCCAAGCAACTGCACCCCAATGGTGAACCCTAACAGGCCAAAGGCAATGACGCCTAACCCAACTTGCCATTCCAATAAAGAAGGTGTGTAAGTTGTGAAGAGCGCAATACTTTGCTCAGGTAGATAACTGAAGACGACCAATTGTCCCACCATATTGGTATCCCAACGGTAAGCAATGAGGCCGATGACTACACCAATTAAAGCAAGCCAATGCAGATAGGGTTGGCGACGTAATCGGTCGCTCAGCAGGATGATCATGGGGATTAAAATACCGATCAACATCTCGAATCCCCAAAAATTGAGGGCGAAGGCACCACTTGTTAACATGGTGAACGCTTCTGACCGACCGGGTTGATGCGTATAGACCATGCTCAATGTATCCCATACACGTAGATAGAGATAAGCAACCAACACCCATCCGACAAATTTTGAAACCTTATCTAAGCGTGCCTCGTCGATTTGTGCCGATTTGCTTATTTTTGCGGCTGTTTTTGATGCCAATACTGTCATGGATGGGCCGGCGGCCATCGCTGAAACTAAAAAGAGAACGGCAAGACTGGATTTATACCAAAACGGCCGTGCGGCCAAGATACCGTATGTTGCCCCCAGCGAAGATTGATGCATCAATGAGAGCAGCAACCCAATGACAGCGAGAACTGGGGCGAGAATGTGAACCCATTCTAGGCGTTGACCTAATCTTGGCCAGCGTTGCTGCATGAACTTTGCTTTACCGATGATAGGCAAGACTTCTAATGTGAGTACCGTGAAATAGAGAGCAACACACATTGTAACTTCCCATAATGGTGAGTGAACATTCCAATACACAAGCGCATGCCAGAAGCGGTCGGGACGGCCAATGTCTAACAAGAGGGTCATCATGGCCATCGTGTACCCCAACAGGCCGACAAAAACGGCCGTTTTGGCCACAGGCTTTAATTCTTCTATCTTCAACAAATAGACAGCCGCTGACAAGATAAATGCACCGGCAGCTAAGGCAATCGATGAGAGATCGATGCCAATCCATAATCCCCAGGGAACTAAATCAGTTAGATTTGTAATAATCAACCCTTGTGTGAAGACGCGAAATGCCCCCAACAGCCCGCCGATAATGAAGATGGACAAAAATATGATCCATAAAGGTAACAACATGGGGCGGATTTTCTCTTTCATGATGTGCCCTCCTCTGAACGACCCGCCGGCAGATAATAAACGCGCGGTTCTGTTCCTAAGTCACGCCGTAATTGCACAGCCTGATGCTTTGCTAAAACTTTACTTACCTTCGATTCGGGATCGTTGAGATCTCCAAAAATACGAGCACCGACAGGGCAAGCGGCGACACAAGCAGGTGTGGCTTGCGCATCAACACCTGGCGTCAATCCTTGGGCTAAGCCCCGATCGATACGATGGAAGCAAAATGTACATTTTTCGACGACACCTTTAGGACGTCGCTCTACCTCTGGTTCTCCCCACTCAGGAACAGCGTCGTTTTCACCCGTATGTTCTGCCCAGTTGAAGGATCTTGCTCCATAAGGACAAGATAATTGACAGTAGCGACAACCAATACAGCGATCATAATCCATCATGACGATGCCGTCGGGGCGCTGGTAGGTTGCTTTGACGGGGCATACGCCGACACAAGGTGGGTTGGCGCAGTGCATACACGGAACTGGCGTAACAACCGGTTCACCATCAACCTCACCCACGGGAATCATACGGTTCCATGAAATGCCGGGGGCTGTATCATTATGCGCTTGGCAAGCGAGTTGACAATTGCCACATCCTGTACATCTATCTAAGTCAATGACCATTGCCCAACGATGTTCACTTTTGGCCGTCGGTGGCGAACTGAGCTTGGGTAACCGCTTGCTTTGTAAGGCAATGGTTGTTGCTGCTGTGCCTGCTGCAACCATCACCATAAATTGGCGTCGAGGCATTGTTTTTTCGCGCATCTTGTTTTCTCCCTTATTTATCCTCATCATCGTGACGACGGTAATACTTTTCTAACCACGGAGACCCGATGAGACCAAAGAGCATGCCAATAATTGCCGCTAAAACAACAAAGTTGAGTGGGCTACTGGCCATTGGTTCGCTGTCTAACTGTTCAGCGTCAAGATCACCTGTTGGCGACATAAACCCTGCCTGGACAATTTTGGGATCAATTGAAGCGGCCGTTTCGTCATGAGACATGGGATAGTGCAACTCTTCAAGGTGACACTCTGTACACGTTTCCATGCCGACGGTGAATGTATGTTGTGGACGGCCGTTTTCAGCGGAACCTGATGTGATTTGCATATGGCAATCTGTACATAACAATCCTTCAGCTGCATGATCAGTAAACGTGTAGAAATGAACTTCATCTCGATGACAACTGCTGCATGTATCTTCAACTCCGCCAGCCCGCAGGCCACTGTCATGCGGGTTGTGACAACGGATACAGGCCATGCCTTCTTGACTGTGCGCCGTGTCATTGATTTGATCAAAGGTTTCGAGATGACAGGTGCCACACAGGCGAGAAGATGTGTCTGTGTACATCACTTTTTGCGGATGTTCGTCTGGGTCTGTGGGATGGCATACCTGACAGGAAACATTTTCGGCCACTTCCCCATTGTGAGGCTCAAGGGCATTAAAGGCTTCACATTCTATGGGTTGCCCTTCACTTCCTTCCTGATTAGGGAGAGATGTGCAATCTACAGCAACATGACTGTGGCTGCTGCTTTCCCACGCAGTGTTGATTGCTTCATGACAGCGATGACAATCTTCTCCTGGTATTTCTTCTGGGATTGATTGTGCTTGTGTAACCATCGCGGTAACAGATCCAAAAAAGAGTGCGCAACCAATTCCAATTAACAATCGTTTGAACCACATTGTGCTCATAACCTCCTCCTTATCAGTAAATTCCAGCAAGATAAGTAAACATCATTTGAGAATTTACTTTGAGGGAAACGAAAATGAATCCAACTTACTTTAAGGTACTTTTCGTTTTCCAATACATAGAAGAATACTTTTCATTACTCTCCAGTGTAAGTTGAGAGGATCACACAAACAATTGGCGACTTAGCCGATTTCAATATGGGGAATTTCCCCATACGAAATGGGTAATGTTCATATCTGAAATGGCCTGATCACCGAATAGACGGCCGTTTGGCAAACACCTTATGCTAATAGGAAATAATTGATGCACAAAAATTAGTGAAAACGATTGAGATTTTTACAATAACAAAAGTGATTTCTCTGTTTTCCCTTAAGTGATTCACAATGTCCACCGGATTTGACGCAAATGCATTTTGTGAATTGCATGTTAGGAGGATTAAATCATGAGCGAAACAACGGCACTCTTCTTGCTCTTAGTCATGTTTGTTTTACGAATTGGCCTGCCAATTGTAATTGTTATTGTCGCTGGCAACCTTTTTAACGCCTTCATTGATCGGCAGCAAGAATCGGCAATTTAACTGTTTGGTGGTTCATTTTCGGAGAAATTTCGATGGATTGAACCGCCAAGCTTGGCAGTGATTAAAAGGTGATTGCTGCGTTTTCACGTTGCGAATCTACGATTGCTTTATTATGTAAACTTCCATGTAATGAAACTTGATTTATGTGTTTGACAAACTCCCATTGGCAACAATGGGAGTTTGTCTTTTGTTACCAGTTTGTTATATCTCCTCTTTTTACAGCCCAACCCTAAAACCAACCCTTAAACCTACCAATTGCCAGGGCAGGAACCGTGAGCCAAACCCTAAACTGCATGAATACAAATTGCAGGCGAGGTTTAACGATGAATAATAAAAGTTATCAGACTTTCATGACTATTTGGTTTGGACAACTTGTTTCCCGCATGGGAACGGCCGTAACTCGATTTGCCCTGATCATTTGGGCGTATAAGCAGACAGATAATGCCACCGATGTTGCTCTATTGGGATTTTGTGCCTTCATTCCGATGGTTGCAATCAGTCCGTTTGCAGGTGTTTGGGTCGATCGCCTAGATCGGCGCAAAATCATGATGGTTTCAGATTTGGGAGCTGGCGTAACAACCTTGATGTTACTCATTCTTTTTACAACGGGGCAGCTACAAGTTTGGCATCTTTATCTCATTGAAGCATTTTCTGGCCTATTTGAGGCATTTCAAGGGCCAGCCTATACTGCCCTAACGAGTCAGCTCTTGCCAGAAGAAGAATACACACGTGCCAGTGGATTGCGTTCTATTGCTGATGATGGCGGAAATCTGGTTGCGCCTTTTCTCGCTGGATTTTTAATTGTGCAGACGGGGGTCATCGGTATTATTGGCTTAGATTTGCTGACGTTAGGTATTGCCGTGGTCACTTTAGTCGTCGTCAAGAAATCTTTGGTTGGTTTACCGAGCAGCTCTCGATCCACTCAAACATGTCTTACTGAACGACATAGCTCCTCTATACGTCAGTTTGGGAAAGAAATGAAAGTGGGGTTTCGTTATATTCAAAAACATCGGGGGTTGTCTGGTTTGATGATCATCTACACCACCCTAAATTTTATTGATGCGCTTGCTTGGTTATCTTTATTACCCGTGATGATCTTGGCACGCAGTGGCGGGGATGAAATGGCGCTGGCGGCTGTAGAAGGAACGTTTGGATTTGCGGGGATTGTTGGTGGGATCTTGGTTGCGTATTGGGGCGGCCCCAAGCGCAAAATTCATGGGGCTTTGCTTGGCCCCGCCTTCTCTTTTATTTTAGGTGGAATTATTATTGCTGTTGGCCGCAGTACAACTATGTGGATGTTGGGTGCTGGCATGGCGATGATCTTTGTCCCTATTTTGAGCGGTAGTGAGAAAGCAATTTGGCAGACAAAGGTTACACCAGCTTTACAGGGACGCGTGCTGGCTACGTTAAACATGGTGCGGAAATCTATGGTCCCCTTGGGGATGTTGTGTGGAGGCTTTTTAGCTGACAACTGGTTTGAGCCTGCGATGATGAGCGATGGTCATTTGGTGTCAATCTTTGGCTCTTTTGTGGGGACTGGACCAGGAGCAGGTATGGCGGTTTTGTTCTTACTGACGGCGTTTATTGGCTGTGGGGTTAGCTTGTCTGGGTATTTGTTTCCCGCTGTTCGTTACATTGAAGATGATCTGCCCCAAAAGCAATCATTGGGTGTGTCTACGGAAACGGCCGTTTTTCAGCCCACACGATAAAATTGGTGATGCAACTTGGGATGCTACTTTGACATCCCAAGTCTGTCTTTAATAAAGCATCTGCGCCAATGCACTATTGTCGCCTTGTTGTTCTAAATTGGCGATTGCAATTTTTAATGCAGCTTCAACTATTGCTGATTTTGAAACTTGGCGTTTGTTAATGTTTCTCGGTGCCAATCGTAAAAGTTGAAGACGTGCATAGTCAAGCTCATACTGAATATCGTGGCTAACATAGAATGTAACTTTTACTTTTTCTTCTTCAAGTTCAGCGGCGGGCAATGATGACACGGCGGTTTGGGGCGCAGATTGTGAGGTCGCCGGTGTTTGCGTTAGATTACTTGTGGGAGCCTCAATTTCTTGAATACTGGTATTCTGGCTTTCTGTATTACTGGCATTCTGGCCAACTTCTGGAGATGTAATAACCGGTTTGGGTCGCGGTGCTGCCTGTTCGTTTTTTTTGCCAGAAAGCAAATCATTCATTAATTTTGGTGTGCTACGTCTCTTACCCATCAGCTAATATCCTTTTTATTAACGCCGCGTAATCCTTAGCCCCAGTTGATTTTGCATCATACTCAAAGATTGATAATCCATGACCAGGTGCTTCTGAAAGGCGAACATTATAACGAATGGGATCGCAAATACGATCACCATAATAATCTTGTAACTGCTCTAAAATCTCTTGGCTCTTTTTTACACGCCCATCCAAAAATGTGGGAACAACATATTTCAATTCCAGATCATCTTTATAAGATTGAATGTCATTAATCCGATTTTCAAAGTGAACAAGTCCTCGAATAGAGAGTACTTCCAATGAGACAGGTGCAATGATTTCATTGACATAAAACAATACATTGACTGTTAATACATCCCATCCTGGCGAAGTATCAATTAAAATGTAATCAAAATGTTCGTTATAAGGTTCCAATGTACGCGTCAAGGTTTGTTCACTGCCAAATTCCTGTTTCCCAATTAATGATTTGGTTCCAGCTAACTCCCGTCCGCCACGAATAATCCATAAACCATCGCGTGTTTCGTACAGTACATCTTGGTGGTTAACTTCACCAGCGACTAAATCGGCTAAACCATATTCGGGTTCTACACCAAAAATTTCTGCTACCTGCCCCTGTGTGTCTGTATCGATGACTAAGACATTGTATCCAGACAATGCCAATCCATGAGCTACTGATGTGGTTGTTGTACTTTTGCCCGTTCCACCTTTTGATAGACTAATTGCTATTCGTCTCGCACTCATTTTGCTCTATTTCGTCCTTTTTTATTAAATTTATACCATAATTATGGTATTCTGTATTACTGTAATTACTGAATAATGTAATTACAGTAATTACAATTAAGAGTATAACACAAAAAATCTGATTTTTGCGCTGTTTTTTGGTTATTAATTGACAACTTTTTCGATTTTGCCTCGTCGAGATCGTTCATGTTGAAAATATATGCTGTCATTACGGCTTAATGGCAAGATGTTATTATGGTATTCAGTTATACTGGTATTTCTCTTCTGTGTTCTTATAGACGGCTTCGAAAAAAGTTGAACAAAAGAAACTCTACCAGCTTTCCAAGCTGCAAATTCAATAAATTGGATTCGATAAGATATTCATATTTGGGTGTCTTGTTGGAAATTGAAAAATGGATTTTGAAGTAAAAGTGGAAATTGCGTTTATTCGGGCCTTTCCTGTTTTCTCCTCACCAAATAGTTCAGAAAGAATAAAAATGCGACAGTGCTTAAATTTTCACTGAATCAGGGAACGTACACCTTATGCATGAACCTTCAAAACTAAAATCTTAGTTAATGTGATCGATTTACTAGTTAAGTTGTAAAGGTTCTAGGATTTGCGATCATTAATTTTGACAACTCAACGATTAAGACAGTGATCTCCCCCACCCCACTCCGAGCTGTTGTCAAGATTATGGTAAAGATCAGAAAAGTAGAGTGAAGAGATAATGTTGGGGGTAGGGTGGGGGAGGAGAAATACCATAATTATGGTATTCTGTTTTTAAGTTATGCTGTAATTACGGCTTACTGGCCTTTTTTGTTACCTAGTCAAAGTATGGTTGGGTAGAGTGATTGAATGCTGGTGCATTTTTCAAACTTATGGATAGCAGTATGCATACTTAAGGAAAATCACGGACAGTAATATGTTTTGCTGTAATTAAGTAATTATGGTATTCAATAATTCCGGTAAATATCATGGCGATTTCATCCTTTGTTTCCCATGAAACATCTATTTTCTCCCTAAAATCTGTTTTGCTTAATGATCGATGCCTTATTGTGTAGGGAAATATGTTGTTGTTAGGGATGAAGATGTAGCAGAAACGGCCGTTTCTGTTTAACATATCACCAATATTAAACCTTCACTTCATAAACTTATTCCCAGTATAGGCATTACGTGATACAGCCAGCGCCAAAGTTGCGCACCAACGCTGCCCTCCATCTTGGCGATTTGTTTGAGGGTAGATTGGTACAACTGCCGTCGCACCTTTTCATTTTTTGCCTGAAGCTTGTACTCTTTTAAATAGCCAGCCATTTGTTTACGAACGATTTTGAATGTCTGAGCCCGATTTGTGGCAGGC
>JBNKHS010000164.1:0-9037 GCA_050290485.1 Promineifilaceae bacterium (SeqCode)
CTTCAGCGATATCTGCTTCAATTTCTGTGTCTGCGTCAACTGCAATGGCTGCACCAGAAATTGTCCCTTCATCGGCACCAATCGTTTGGGCAACACCACTGAATTCAAAGGTATCTTCATTGGTATTGAGGGCAATCTCTTGGGCCAAGAATGTACCATCTTCCAAGATAAGACCCGTGACAATGACGTCGCTTCCTAGTTCAATGCCTTCGGCAATAACCGTGTTTTCATCTGTGGCAATCGCTCGACCAGAAATCATCCAGGCATCACCCATGGCATCAACAATGCCGTTTAGTGTGAAGCTGTTTTCAATTTCAGGGCGCAGCAAACCAATGACATCAGCTACCGTAGCACCAGCTTCATCGAGATGTCCTTTGACGTAGACAATGTCGCCAACTTGTGGATTACCAATGATGATTGTGTTGCCGTCTGTTAAGAATGGCTGCGCAGCAATGATCCACGTTTCCCCAATTTCATTAACTTCCCCTTCTCCGGTAACTGTATAAGTGGGTTCAGTGGGTTCTTCGCCTGCATCTACGGCCGTTGTTTGTCCGGCTACTGTAAGTACGCTGCTTTCTTGCCCTGTTACTTCAACAGCTCCTTCATCAACGTTGATGCGTGTGCGCAAGTCATCGGTCATCATTACTGTAAATTCTGTGCCTTTGGCGCTGCTAACAGCAGTAGGGGTACGCACTTCATAACGTGATCCTTCTGTCGTGGCGTGGGCAACTTGATGCTCGGTAATCCCTGACCACTGTGTAAAAGCAATGGTGCGGAGCCCCTCGGGATTGGCATTGAGTGCATCGATCCACAATTCGGAGTCAGGCCCCATTGTAGCCACACTGCCATCATAAAAGGTCAATGTGGCGCTAGAAAAGCTGCCTGTTTGAATGCGTTGTCCTGCTTGTAAAAGCATGTCGGCAGTGGCGATTTGCCAATCACCAGTAGATGTTTGAATGTGAACAACACCATTTAGATTGTTGAGTGTGGCGTATTGTGGGCCAAAGGTTGTGTTGCTGGCAACGGCCGTATCTGTGCTATCTATTGTTGCTGTGTCTGTTGTTTCTGTTTCGGCCACTGTGGGCGCTTCAGCTTCTTCTGCGGCGATATTATGGTTGTTTTCATCTTCTACGACTGTGGGCTGGGATGATGTTGCTGGCGAGGCCATTAAAGCCATTAAGATAGCGACGATTAAAATGACAACAGCTGGTGCCATTGCTCCCACAACAGCCCAATCATATGTGTCTGCATTTTGCATCCAATTGCGCAACGACGACCAAATATTACCAATTTTTGATTCACTTGTTTGCGTGTTTTCTGTTTCCATTATTTGCACCTTTTCCATAAGTGATGCTCGCTGTGCAGAAAGTTGTTCTGCATCGCGAGGGGGGACAGGAACTTGTTGTAGTTGAGCTGCCAAATGCAAGAGCGCCGTTTCCTCCTCGTCTAACCCGACGACGCATACATCGAGCGGTTCACCCGCTTCCAATGCTTCTAATTTTTCTTGAAGTTTGTCTTGTCCCATGTTCATCTTGTTTGCTCCATTACCAATACTGCTACATCAAGGCCACACGCAAGGCTTTTAGGCCGCGATGTTGTAATGTTTTCACGGCCCCAACTGTTTTGTCCAATGTGAAGGCAACTTCTTGCAAAGACATGCCTACCATAAAACGGAGAACAATAACTTCCCGTTGAAGGGGATCAATTAAATCGAGTGCTTCGTGAATTTGTTCAATGTCTAATTTTTGCTCAACGGCTGTGTGGATCATTGTTGCACCATCCTGATAGTTCACTGCTGTATCTAATGGTTCTGTCTTGCGATACGCTTCTTTACGATAGGTATCGGCTAACAAGTTTCGTGCAATTTGGTAAAGCCACGCATGAAATGGGGTTTGCCCTATTTTGTATCCGGGGATATGAGTAACCATTCGGGTAAATACCTCACCTGTTAGGTCTTCAGCAAGCTGTTGATTTCCGATTTTTGACCATATGTAGCGATAGATACGTTCTTGATGTCGATCGTAAAGCTCACCAATAACGGCCGTTTCTCCAGCTTGTGCGCGTTTTACCAATGCATTGTCTTTGTTCGAGTCAAGCAAATCGCTTCCTCTCTATTCTGATAAAAGTTACTTCAATGAGGGTAACGGATGATAATGGAAAAGGTTTCAAATTCGTTTTTGTAAGTTTTGTAAAAACTTGTTATTTGTCCTACATAGATTTAGATTACGCGGACAAAACAACGAAAAATCTGGGAGGGTTCACGAATAACCCGTAAGGGTTGGACGATGTGGTGCATACTTTGCGGTGCAAATCAAGGTTTTTCCGCATCGTCCAGCCCTTACCATAATTTGTATGCCTTTTGTTGAACCATGCCCTTAGTTCCAATCATGTCTTATGTGGGGAGTAGTGTCATGATGGCGAAGTAGTGGCAAATACTGCCACCTAACACAAATAAATGCCAGATGGCATGGTTGTAAGGTAGTTTTTCCCAAGCATAAAAGATAACGCCAGCTGTATAAACTAATCCTCCAACCAGTAACATCACAACGCCAGTGGGTGGTACTTTCATGAGCATCTCTTTGAAGAGAAAAACACACATCCAGCCCATCAACACATAAGCTAGTGTCGCGATCACTTCAAAACGGCCGATAAAAAATATCTTCCACATCACACCAATGATGGCCAAGGCCCAAACAATAGCAAGTACAGTCCATCCTAACGTGCCTTGAATACTGATCAGTAAAAAGGGTGTATAGGTTCCGGCAATCAAAACATAAATTGAGGCATGATCAAAAACGCGCAAGATCTTTTTGGCTTTGGCGTGTTGAATGCTGTGGTACAACGTGGAGGCAAGATAAAGCAAAATAAGGCTCGCGCCATAAACTGAAAAGCTGACCACACGACGTGTATCACCAAAAAGAATGGCAAGCACAACCAAAATGGTTAAACCGGCAACGGCCATACCGACACCGACGCCGTGCGTCACACTGTTGGCAATCTCTTCTTGCACAGTGTAGAAGGGGTTCTTCCAAGAGGGTTTATCACGTAAAAGGGACATAAGGACTCTCCTAAATAATGAAAGATGCAGGGTTCTTTGGGTGTAAAGACTTCCAGAAGTTTAATGTAGGATAGGTTAATTTTAACGAATAATTGCCAATTATCCATTTCCCATTATACGTTATTCATTCTAATCTAAACGATAACGTTTTTGCGCACCCAGCCTTTGGGGAAACTGCTTTCGATGGATTGAGATTTGGCATGAAATGTGCCCACCCCAACGGTTCTGTCTTTATAGCGCAAAATCACATAGCCTGTTCCCGTACAATTGTGAATTTGGTCATCACTCACAGGAAAGGTTTGCCTTGTAAAAAAGGATGTTGCTTGTTCGGCGTTGATTTCAATGCTGTTGCGCGTGGCATATTGGCCAAAGACTAGACTTGCGGCGGTAGTTAGTTTGGGAAAACGGCCGTCTGTGCGCATAAACAACATGCCAATAGAATCGGGTGCAGGCTTGTTGATGATCAGATGATCTTTATTGACAAAATGAGGGCCACGTTTGCTCATACGCAAAATGTCATACGCGGCAAAAATATCAGCGGAAAACCCAAAACGCTCGCATAAATTGCCAATCCACGGTTCGCGTTCTTCCTGGGGTGGTTGGGCCATAGGTTGCTCGTCAGCAGCAATGGCTGGCTGGCTGCTGCTCACTTTTTCGATGAGCGCCATGAAGAAGCCCCCGGTGTCGTTATGGTGCGGCCAAACGCGGAGGGCATTGGCGATGGAGGGATGAAAGATACGGCCGTTCCATTCAGACAACCCCGATGTCGTGACAAACCCTTCAATCTGCACCGGCAAGATGCGCACACGATCGGGCATCAGGTCGATGATCTCTTGCAGCACAGCTTCATTTTCTTCGGGGGCAAACGTGCAGGTGGAATATAAAATCTTGCCACCAACTTTGCATAACTGAACTGCTTTCTGCAAGATTGCTTTCTGAATCCGCGCCATTTTTGTTGAACTGCTTTTGGAGGCACGCGTAACCACGTGGGGCGTTTTGCGGCAAGTACCCTCACACGTGCAAGGCACATCAGCCAAAATACGATCAAATTGCCCTATGCTTTTGGGCAAGTTAGAGGCATCGTGGCTGAACATAGTGATATTAACTAATCCCAAGCGGTTAAAAATTTGGCGCGATGCTTTTAAGCGACCCACACTGCGATCATTGGCGACAACCGTGCCTTTATTTTGCATTTCGATGGCGATTTGCGCAGTTTTGTTGCCCGGTGCGGCACACATATCGAGCACAGTGTGGTGTGATTGTACGTCAAGCAGTTTGATGGGCAGCATGGACACCTCTTCTTGCACATGAAAAAGACCAGCCATGTATTCCCAGAGGAGGCCGGGTTGGTCGATGGTTGGCAGCCGAAAACCACCGTCTATCCAATCAATGGGCTCGGGAGTGATGCCATTGGCTCGTAGGCGCTGATCCAGTTCGTCTGTGGTAATTTTCAGCGGATTGGCCCAAATGGTTGTCGGTAACGGCCGTTTCACCGCATCCGTAAATGCTGACCAATCGTCAATTATCTCTTTATATCGTTCAAAATAAGCATTCACTTGAAAATCACCGCCATTGTGTCAAAATTAAATATTAACAATAACACGCATTACCCAGCACGCAAAAACGTTTATATAAAGAGACAACAACAATTGGCGTTTACTAACATGAATGAAAATACTTTTCAAAGATTACATGGATTTCGTAGATGATGATAGCTTTTTGACTTCCTTTCTCTGCGCCTCCGCGTCTCTGTGTTGAAGTATTTCTAAAGGAGTTTTTGATGGACTTAGCTGCAATTGATAAGGTATTGACCACGACCCGCTCTGTACGTAAGCGGCTTGATTTGGAGAGACCTGTTGAGCCTGAAGTGATTCAAGAATGTTTAGAGATCGCTATTCAAGCGCCAACCGGCAGCAATGCCCAAGGATGGCATTTTATGGTGGTTACCGATGAAGCGAAAAAGGCCAAGATTGGCGAGCTATACCGAGACTCCTTTCGCATTTATGCAGGCTCAACTGCAGAACAGCCGGCACGTCAAGGAGCTGATCGCCCTGGACATATCCAACAATTGAAGCGTGTTTTGAGTTCCTCAAAGTATTTGGCGGAAGTGATGGGTGAAGTTCCTGTAATGGTTATCCCCTGCATAAAAGGCCGTGTTGAAAAAGCAGATCAGATGTCACAAGCAGGATTCTATGGCTCAATATTGCCGGCAGCATGGTCGTTCATGCTGGCCTTACGCGCACGCGGCCTTGGTGCATCATGGACAACGCTCCATTTGCGTTATGAAAAAGAAGTGAGCGAATTGCTGGGAATTCCACCCAAATTTACCCAAGCGGCTTTGCTCCCTATAGCTTACTACACGGGCGATGACTTCAAACCTGCAAAACGCCTACCATCTTCTGAATTGACTTCATGGAATACGTGGGGTGAGAAACAATAAACAAGCAACAACAAACAGGGAACAATCAGCAAATTTATTTTCAGTTGATTGTTCCCTATTGCCTGTTAATTGTTATTGGCCCAATCCATAATGAGGAAGTGGGAAATACTTAAGGCCGGGGGGATGCGCGGTAGGTCGTTGGGTGCAAACCATTGCGCATCTTCAATCTCTTCTTCTTCAAGAATCAATTCACCGCCTGCGTAAACGGCCGTAAATCCAAGCATTAACGAGTTCGGGAAGGGCCACGGTTGACTGCCAAAGTATTGAATATCTTGTACATCAATGCCGACTTCTTCTTTAACTTCGCGCTGTACACATTCCTCTAAGGTTTCGCCTGGCTCTACAAAACCAGCAAGCACGCTGTAAAAACCAGCAGGATGGCGTGGACCGCGTGCCAACAAAATTTTAGAGCCATCTTCGCTTTCTTTGGTAACGCGCACAATGATCGCGGGCGAGAGACGGGGATAGGTGATCAGACCACATTCAGGGCATTTTTTAGCGCGCTCGTGGGGTTGAATTTCATTTTCTGCACGACAGCGGCTGCAATAAATATGGTTGCGATCCCAATCGATAATTTGAATGGCGCGTCCTGCCAGCCAAAAATAATCATCAGAGACGTGGCCGTGCAAACTGCGTAAGCCGTGAGAGTTCATTCCCTCAGGAACGGCCGTTTCCGCATCGATCTCCGCACAAAAACAGTGGACACCGCTGTTGGCAAAATGTCCTAAATAATGGTGACGCAACAAAGGCAAACCCAAAGACTGATCTGCTTCTGTGGGAAAATGATATTGTTCGCCATCCTCAAAAACTAAAATTTTACGTCCTTGAAAGACGACCCATAAACTTTGTTCGACCCCTTCAGGCGTGATCATTGAGGGTATAAATTTGTTTTGCATATTTTTAACCTCGTTATGTATGGAGATAAAGTGGGATGGACGGAATTATAGTGGGCAAAACGTAAAACGTAAAACGTAAGCAAAAATTTTTACTTTAGGACGAATTTGAAAATGATTTGCAATACAGCACATAGCTCGCAACACTTTACGCACTACGCACTACATGGCTTCTTCAAAAGATTCTGTGAAAAACCATGTAATAATTTTAGCTTCTGCCCACGGCATTAGCGCTTCAATAAGTTGCACACCTGTTTCGGTAAGCATGGCCTCTTGAAAGTGCGCTTCCGATTCAAAATAAAGCTCAAACATGAGATGGAAGCGAGATTCTCCACCTGGTTTGCGATTGACGCGACTCAATTCACGTTTAACAAGATTAGGGAGACTTTCTGCCAAGGGGAGATGAGTTTCTGAAAAAAAAGTTTCTAATGTGTCGGGATCATCGACGCGGCGGTATATCGTCACAAATTTAAACATAAAATGCCTTGAGAATTTTTTATATTATAAATAAAACGTAGGGGCGAGCCGTCGGCTCGCCCTTTGTTTGTTATCTTAACGTCTTGTTGAATTGATTCGGATTATGTGCGCCAGATTGTTGCTAAATCACCTTTGAGTTGCTCGCGTTGATGCAAATACTGGCTTTCTTCAATTTCACCCGCTGCAAATGCATCATCTAAATCTGCAATGTGATACAAGAGATCTTCAATGTTGACCACTTGATCCACAGGCTGCCGCCATTTATAAAGGAAAAATGCAGCTATGGCAAAGGTTAGCAATAAAACTACCGTGCCAATAATCAATTCTTGATTTGTATCCCGCACGAGGAGGGCATTGCCTTGGGTATCGAAGACAAGCTGCGGCTCACCGTCAAAGGTAACGTTGAGCGAATCCGCACCATTTATATTGCTATTGGCAAAACTAAGGATCATTCCGCCAGGGGTTTCTTGTACACCTTGTTGTTGCCAACCATCCCCAACGAGTTCAACGCCGATATCGGGCATTGTTGCTGAAGCAACATTGATGTTGTAAGCAACGGGATGCGCCAAACGCAAGCCATCTTCATAAGGTAAGTCATAACTAACAAGCAGGTTAGAGGTTGTTTCCCCTGGCCGAACAGGAACGGTGTCGGCCCATCCTGTTTCTGTTTGGATGATCTCATTGGCGGGAATGAAGCTGTCGAAGCCCCCAAAAGCACGCTGGAAGCTTACATTTTCCGCGCCAGCTGGTAAGAAGAGTTGCGTTGTGCCCTCTGCTGGATTTCCGCTTTCACCTGTAAATACGGCCGTTCCATCATTGTTGAACACATAGAATTCTGAAACTTGCAATACATCTTGCTCAAAATTGAGGATGAGATGAAGCTGGGCGATGTTCAAGTCGCTGGGATCTGTTGTTGTGTTGTAAACAATGATCGGCATCTCTAACACAGGATTTTCTCGTTGTAACTGATTGGCTTCACTATTAAAAGCCAAATCTTCATATTCAACGGTTGTCAGATAGACCCAGTCTGGATTGACGTCTGTCACTTCAAATTCAAAACGACCGTCTTCATCAATCTCCGTTTCTAAAGCGAGGGCTTCATCTAAATCAAAAGTAAACGCACGCAAACTAACGGTTCCGTCGCTTAATGGTTCTAATGTGGAGCCATTAACCACTTGTCCGCTGATAACGCCAAACTCAATTGGTTCTGGTGGGGCAAAGGGATCGATGTAGTTGTAGGTCAGGGAACGGCCGTAATCGACAACCGCCATCTGCTCTTCTTCACTCAGTGTAGAGCCATCAAAACCGAATGTGCCATCAATTAGGTCGGTTATTGCTTCGGCATTGCTGTGCGTAAACCAATATGCTTCTTCAGGAAATTCGAGATCACTTTGTTCAGCAGCAATTTCTTCACCCAGCGTAATCGATTCTGGTGGTGTGCTGAAGCTGTATGCTGCGGCAATCATATTCCAGCGATGTTCTGGGGCTAGCGGGTTACTAGACCCGGCACCAAATGGAGGCATCCCGTTGGTCAAACTTCCATTTGAGATCACGTCAAACATGTTTTGTGGATTTGCTTCTAAACGGTAATTCGGATCGGCAAAAACAGCAGGCGTCAAGCCCGCAGCAATGGCAGATTCTCCATCTCCATTGGCTGTGACACCATGACAGATAGAACAACGCTCACTATAAATAGCTAGCCCTATTTCGGCATCTGGTGGTGTTTCTGGCAGCACAATTTCTTGTGCTGTAATATTTTGGTTGGCAAAAAATATGATGGTCAATAGAAGACTGACACCCAAAAGTTGTCCCAGTCGTGTGATTATTTTATCTTTGTTCATGATGTTATGATGTTGCAGCTTGTGGTTTGGCGACTAACTTATGACCACAGTTGGTACAAAAATTGTCGGTTACTCCTGTGGGGGCACCACATTCTGGGCAATAATTCCCTTTGCCATTACTCCTAACAGGATGTGCACTTGGCACAGAAACGGCCGTTTCTACTTGACGAATGCGGGCCACCGCTGCTTCAATTTCAGCATCAATCGTCGATGGATGGGTATCGAGTTCTTCCAGCTGTTTGAGGATAAGCGCCGCTTGTTGTACCATTTCTTCGCGCTGGGCTTGATGTACTTCTGGCGGAATTTTCTTCGTATCGACATCAAAATC
>JBNKHS010000165.1:0-9009 GCA_050290485.1 Promineifilaceae bacterium (SeqCode)
AGATTTCAATCGCTCGTTTGCGCCCTTCTCGTTTGTTTACGTTTTGGTGCAATGTAATGGCTTCGAGCAAATGGTCGCCCAGCGTAAAAAGAGGATTGAGTGAGGTCATTGGCTCTTGAAAAACCATTGCAATTTCAGCACCACGAATGGCCCGCATTTCATGACTGCGGGGATCGAGGTCGGTCAGGTTGATTTCTTCAATTACGGCCGTATTTTCCGTTTCGTTCGTTCGTTTATGGAAAACAATATCTCCCGCCGCGATTTGGCCAGGTGGGGGAATGATACGCAAAATAGCCTGCGAGGTGACACTTTTGCCCGACCCGCTTTCACCAACAATGCCCAGCACTTTGCCCCGTTCAATCTCAAAACTAATACCTTGCACCGCTTTGACTGTGCCTTCATGGGTCAAAAAGTGAACATGTAACCCTTTGACAGAAAGAAGTGTATTGTTCGTCAAATCCTGTTCTCCTTTGCAAATACACTAACTGTAAGGGCGAACCTATGTGTTCGCCCAGCGGGCAGACACACAGGTCTGCCCCTACCAGTAAATAATTTCATCTTGAGGTGAATAGCTAAATAGAATAAGGATCTACGGCATCTCTAAGCCCATCACCCACAAAGTTAAAACTCAAGACAGCGATAATCACGGGGATGGCGGGGAAGAGCAGCCATGGATGCTGCACAACGGTCGATACTGTGGTTGCAGATTGCAGTAGAGCACCCCAGCTCACCATCGGTGGCACAATGCCCAAACCCAGAAAACTCAAAGCCGTTTCCGCCAAAATCATGCCGGGGATGAGCAAGGTGGCGACGACAATAATGTGACTAGACGCGTTAGGCAGCATATGTACAAAAATAATGCGCCGATTGGAAGCCCCAACCGAACGTGCCGCCAGCGTATAATCCATTTCGCGATAGGCCAACACCTTAGCCCGCACTTGTCGTGCCAATCCTGTCCAGCCAATAAAGGACAAAATGATCGAGATGCCGAAAAAGCGTTTGATTGGCGGCCAATCGGGAGGCAAAGCAACGGCCAATGCGGCCCACAGCGGAATGGTGGGAAAGGCTTGTAAGAGTTCAATCATCCGCTGCATGATGACATCGGTAACCCCACCGTAATAGCCAGAAATGGTTCCCATCGACGAGCCAATAATTAAGGTGAGGGCTACACCGACCAGCCCGATGGTCAATGAAACGCGCCCCCCATACAATGTGCGTGAAAAGACACCTCGACCCAAGTGGTCGCTGCCAAAGAGGAACAATGTTCCCGGTTCTTCCACGCCGAAAAGATGAATATCAGTGGAAATTAAGCCAAATAGCTCATAAGGTACGCCGTGGACAAAGAACTCGATTGGGTATCTTGTGCTGTAATCGGTTTCATGCACCCAAATGAGGTTTTCACTGTCTAAGGTGACTGTGGTGCCGTAGACAAAGGGTCGCCCGTGGAAATTGCCTTCCTCATCGAAAAAGCGTGGCAGTTGCGGCGCCATGCTGACGTAATCTTCATTGCTGTAGGTGGGGTGGTACGGGGCAATGAATTCGGGGAAGGCGACAGTTGTGATGTAAAGGAAGATAAGGGTAATGCCACCGATAACGGCTAAGCGATTTTGCAAAAAGCGACGCCAGATGAGTTGTTGTAAGGAAAGGCGGCCGGCGTCTTGTTTAGGTGGGTTGGTAGAAACGGCCGTTTCCTCCATACTCCCCGTTGCTATAATTGTTTGCTCACTCATAAAAAGTCCTTATTCAAATTGAATTCGTGGATCAATCCATGCCAACAGCAGATCCGCAATAAAATTGCCTACAACTAACAAGATCGACAGCATCATCAAAAAAGTCCCTGCCAGGTACATATCTTGATCCCGCAGTGCATTGAAATAGAGCGGCCCTGTTGTTGGCAGCCCCATCACAATTGAAAGCACCATACTGCCTGAAATAATAAAAGGAAGGCTCATTCCTAAGGTCATAATCAGTGGATGAATTGCATTGCGCACTGCATGCTTGAAGATAACGATTCGTTCCGATTGCCCCCGTGCCCGTGCTGCTTGGATGTATTGCATGTTGACAATATCCAGCAGATTACCGCGCATTAAGCGCATTAGCCCCGCCGTCCCAGAGGCGACTAAAACCAAAATAGGTATCCAAAGATGGTTCAAAAGATCGACAAATTTTGCCCAAGACCAGGGGGCATTTACATATTCCGCTGAAAACAAGCCCCCTACTGAAACCCCAAAGTTGCGTTGTGCCACCACCATCAACACCAGCGCCAACAGAAAACTGGGCACCGATATACCCGCCAAACCAAGAATCGTGAACAGATGATCCCCAGCCGAATATTGATGGGTTGCCGAATAGATGCCGATGGGAATGGCCACAGCCCACGTTAGAAGCAGCGTTGCTGAGGCAATGAGCATAGTGAATCCCAACCTTGTCCAGATCAACTCTTTGACCGGACGATCATAACGAAAAGAACGGCCGAAATCGCCCACGACAAAACCCGTAATCCACGTCCAATACTGTTCATAAATTGGTTTATCGAGTCCATACTTTTGTGTTAATGCTTCAATTTGTTCTGTCGATGTACTTGTGCCTTGCTGACGTAATGTAGCGATGTGAGCGTCTAAATAAGTACCTGAAGGCAGATTAATAATCGTAAACCCAATGATGGAAATGAAGAATAAGGTCACAATCATATAAAGGAATCGGCGAGCAATGTATGCAAACAATTTGAGCCTCCTTTTTTACAACTCGTAATGCGTGATGCGTAAAAAGTTTTGTCACAAATTACGCATCACACATGAACGCCAAGGTTTTCGTTTAACTATTCTTCAACTTCAAAGAAGAATTGCTCAGGATGGATAATGCCAAAGTAAACCATGATCCACGGATTGGTGAAGCCACCAGTGCCTAACTGTTCTCGGGTAGGGACGTTGCCCACATTGTTTTGGAAGGCAACAATGGTGGGTGTGTTCGCCAATGCACCAAAGAAGAAGGGGCCTTCGTCCACATGAATTTGAATCATGTCTAGCGTTAGCTCTAAACGTTTGGCATCGTCAGGTTCACTTTGTGCTTGCTTGTATAGTTCTTGTAAGCGAGCCACAGGATCATCTGCATCTGGTTCTTCACGTGGTGGGGTGCGATCTCGTGGGTCGAGATCAAGTTCTGTGCCTTCCGCTTCTGTCCCTTCTGTGGCGTACCAAGCGCCGTATAAAGGTGCCCAACGATCACTTTCGATTGGTACCAGCCATGCTGGGTAGACCAAATGATTGGGACCATCACCTAACTCGCCATACAGTTTGATGTCGAAATCGGCAGAGGTAGATATAGCTGTCATTTCTTCCCCAGGAATGGGATTAAGCGTGGAGTTGATGCCTGCAGCTTGCCAGCCTTCCACCAAAATTTCATTGGCTTCAACATAGGTTGCACTTGAAGCGGCATCAAAATCGAGCCGCAGCTCCAAAGGACTTCCGTCAGGTAAGTCGCGCCAGCCATCACCGTCAGCATCGACAACACCAATTTCATCGAGCAATGATCCAGCCAATTCTAAGTCATAGGTAACAGCCAGATCGCGCCATTGTTCATATAGTTCCGCACCACGGTCAGATGAACTATATTCCACTGCTTTAGGGCTAAATGTGCCTGTGCTCAATTCGCCCGTGCCAAAGAAGAGTGTCTTTTGAATTTTTTCGCGATCCAATGCGTGCGATAAGGCACGGCGGAATTGTGGTGTACGGAATACTTCTTGTTTGGCTGGATCAGGATGGTTCCAGTTGGGTACCCAAACGGGAATGCTGCCAGAGCCACCATCCCACAATGAAGCGGTATAGCCACCAGTCGTTTCGTTTTGGCGGTAGGCAGCCATGTTGGAGAGATCGTGATATTTACACGGCCGTCCACAGATTTCTGCTTCACCACCAAAGACTTTGAGCATGGCGACTTCATGGTTTTCGACAAGTGTAATTTCGATGCGGTCAATGTAGGGCAGTTGATTGCCTGCTTGATCCACAACGTAATAGTAAGGGTTGCGTTCCATAACCATACTGACGCCGGGTTCTACGGAGACGGGCATCCATGGATTCAAGACGGGTGTTTCCGCATTGTCGCGCCATTGTAGTTTTTCATCGAAAATGTCGAAGTTGTCATACTCGTCTGAGTAATCAGGATGGAACTGTTTCATGTAATGGCTAGGGACGAGTAGAGTTTCGCCTGTGTAGAAGGGGCCTTTGGGCCACATGGACATGAAATCGACAAAGAGAGGGCTGGGGGCAGCAAATTTAAAGATGATTGTGTAATCATCAACTTTTTCGAGTTCGGCAACTTCGCCATTGGCTTTTAACCAAGCGGGGACTTGCTCAGAATAATCTTGATTGAGCGCCATATCTTCGTACCAGAAGATGATGTCATCGACAGTAAAGGGTTCGCCATCTGACCATTTGGTTCCTTCGCGGAAGTGGAATGTCCATTCGGTTTTGTCTTCATTGGATTCCCAACTTTTGGCAAGGCCGGGTTCTTTACCTAAACCATCATTGACCCACCAGACGGGGGAGTGTCCGTACATGGCGAGACCCACATGGTATAAACTGGTGTCGAAGCGATGCCAGGTGCCACCATAAGTGCCTACGGTGTCGAAGGTTTGTAAAACACGTGGTTCTGTGGGCAAACGTTCTTCTAGCGGGGGAAGTTCGCCAGCTTCTACTTTTTCATGCAGTTGAGGAGCTTCGTGTAGTTCTTCTGGGGCTTCGGGCATGACGGGAACTTCAACTGTTTTTTCAACTTCAACAACTTGGGTAACGACAACTTCTTCGGTAACAACGACTTCTTGTTCAACAACTTTGGTGACAACGACTTGTTCTGGTTCGTTGGAAGAGCAGGCAGTGATGACAAATGTTGCTAGGGTCAGGGCAATGAACCATAAGATTGCTTGTTTACTTTTCTTCATTTTTCTCCTCTGTAAATCGGATTGTCAGTCCGATACTCGATTTGCTAACCGAGCTACAATAGATCTGAGTTTCACAATACATTTGAATTGAGTTGACGATGTTCGATAAGCACCTCCGTTTTGGTGTCGAAATTGGTTCTTTGTTGTCATGTGATTGAGGCAGGGGGTAACAACGGCCGTTTCGCCGCGCCTTCTAATACAAAGATGCCAATTTATCGTGCAGGGTCGTTAAGCCTGCGATCCAATGAGAAATTTCAGTTAACGATTCGAATCAATATGTTCGATTTCGTAACTATTTGTGTTCGTTATCGAAAGATATTATACTTATTTTGTGCACAAGGTCAAGAATTTGTGTTAATATTGCGGAGAATTAACCGATCTTTGAGCGAAATTGTTTGAAAACGAAAGTTTTCTTGCGAGATTGTGCGCAAATAATCAATTGTGGTCACACTGTCTTTCGGATGTTAACATTAAACTGACAGAACTTATAAAACCCCAACCCTCTTATTTGGACGTAGCACTTATGGTAAATCGCCTAGACAAAATAGTTGAATCAGTCAATCAGCGAAAATATATAACAGTTAGTGAATTGAGCCAGATGTTTGATGTTTCTCAGGTCACCATTCGGCGAGATTTGCAATTGTTGGATGAGCAAAACCGCATTCGGCGTACACGTGGTGGGGCGTTTCCGTTTCAAAAGGTGATTCAACCTTCATTGACAGAATTAGAAACGATGGATTCCTCTGCTGCAGGGACTTTCATGGATAATGTCGATGTCTTGATTACAAGCTCACTGGGTCCCTATGTTGATTCCATCATTATGAACAGCGCAAAGAAGTATGATTTACCTGTTGTTGCTGAATCGGTAACCATATCTGATGCCCACAATATTGTTGCCGTCGATGACGAAGCGGCTGGCTATGCTTTGGGGTTGGAAATAGGGAAATATGCGCAAATTCATTTTGGGGGCAAGGCGATTGTTTTAGACTTAACGTATCATCTGATCAATTGTCAGCTGCGCAGCAAAGGATTTGCCAAAGGCATCAAGGAAATATTGCCAACTGTACAAAATGAGTTGTCGATCAACGCGCAGTCAGGCTGGAAAACGGCGTACCAGGTCACTAGAGATGCTTTTCAAGTTAATCCTGAAATCAATATCATCTTTGCTATCAATGACGCGACTGCATTTGGTGCGATTCGTGCCTGCCAAGATTTAGGACTTGATCCCGAAAAGGTGTTGGTTGTTCCGTTTGGGCTTGAGGGGGATGGCATGAAGCATATGCTGATGGAAGGAGAGTTTTGCCGTATTGCTCTGGCGCATTTCCCGGAAATTGTGAGTTATGCCTGTGTGGAAACGGCCGTAAATGTTTATCAAAACCAATCCTCCTCCCATAAAGTGACCACCCCGTTTGCCATTTTAACACCCAAAACCTTATCTAAGTTTTATCAACTGCAAGAGAACCATTGGATAATTAATTGGGAAACGGTGGCACAAGAGCTTGATTTTCGTCCACCACAGGCATCATCTGCGAATGGTAAAGAGAAAAATTTCCCCAAGCGCATTGGCTTGGTTGTGCCCCATACTGAGCATGATTGGTATCGTAATTTGGTGACTTTTATGCAGGATCATGCGGCTGATTTGGGGGTTGATTTAGAAGTGATCGATGCTGAGCGCCATCTTTTGGATGAAGTGACATTGCGTAAGCGGCGTATTGCTGAAGTTGCCGCCGAACAAGTCGAAGCAAATGATGCGATCCTGCTTGGTGATGATCAAATTAGCTTGTATTTGGCGCATGAATTGACGAAAAAAGAAGACATTACGGTTGTCACATATTCCTTGGCGGTGTTTAATATTTTGAAAGATGCTGCCACGATTCGCTTGGTATTGACTGGTGGTGTTTATGATCCTGAACAGAAACGATTAACAGGGGCTAAAGTTACGACATCAATTAATGAACTGCGGACAGATAAGCTCTTTTTGACGATTTCTGGGGTGACTCCTGATTTTGGTTTATTGACAACTTTGGCTGAAGTGGATATTAAACAAGCGATGCTGCGCTCGGCGCGCGAGGTCATTTTGTTGGCGGATCATACGGTGTTTCGGCAGGATATCGGTGCTCAGTTTGGCTTGGTAACGGCCGTTAACAAATTGATTACCGACAACGCGCTGCCAGCGACCATTCGTTTGGCACTATTAGAACGCGAAATCGGCGTCATCATTAGTGATTATTACCAGATCTAAATATACATTTTATTACATTGTGACGTGGGAATGACAAATGAATGTAATTGTTCTCGTAGCAATGTATTTAGGAAAAGGAAGAGAAAATGACCCAACTATATGGCGGTGTTGAAGCTGGGGGAACAAAGTTTGTCTGTGCGGTAGGGACTGGTCCAGACGATTTGCAAGAAGAAATTCGTTTTTCAACGACAACCCCTGAAGAAACATTAGGCAAAACCATTGCTTATTTTCAGGAGCAACAAGAGAAACATGGAAAACTGGCTGCCATCGGTTTTGCCGCTTTTGGTCCCTTAGATCCCAATCCACAATCGCCAACTTATGGCTATATTACGACAACCCCCAAACCACATTGGCATAACACAGATGTTGTTGGTACCTTGCAAAAAGCGTTTAATATGCCTATTGGCTTTGATACAGACGTCAATGGGGCGGCTGTTGCTGAACATCGTTGGGGCGCTGCACAAGATGTCGATAATTTGATCTATTTAACCATTGGTACAGGTATTGGTGGTGGTGTCATGGTTAATGGAAAATTGGTACATGGTTTAATTCATCCAGAATTAGGGCATATTCCACTTCCTCACGATTGGGAAAAAGATCCCTATGCTGGATTTTGCCCTTATCATGGAGATTGTCTAGAAGGGATGGCGGCTGGACCAGCCATTGGAAAAAGATGGGAAACGCCTGCGTACGAGTTGCCAGCCGATCATCCAGCATGGGATTTAGAAGCACATTATCTCGCCTTGGCCATGCAAACCTTTATTTGCACTTTATCACCACAGCGTATCATCTTGGGGGGTGGGGTGATGGAGCAGCCACAGCTTTTTCCATTGTTGCGTGAGAAAACGAAGGCATATTTGAATGGGTATGTTCATTCCCCCGCAATTTTGGATGAGATCGAACATTTTATTGTGTCACCTAAACTGGGGAACAAAGCTGGTGTTTTAGGGGCAATCGCGTTAGCGCAATTGGCTTTGCAACAGTAAGTTGTGTATGTAAAAAACCGCAAGGTTGTTACAACAGATGCATCTACTGCAAAATCTTGATAAACTCTTAAAATGCTAACGTGGATCGTAGCCTCTCTTAGTTCTGTCTTCGGCGAAGTGAAGCATTTGCATCGCTCAAGTCTCCTTCCATTATTATTTCCATTTTTGCTGTTAATTTTGATTGGCACCGTTGTCTACTCAATTCTTGAAGAGTGGACTTTATTTGATTCCCTTTACGCCACAATCATCACGATCACAACCGTAGGTTACGGAGATTTATCACCTCAATCACAAAGCGGCCGTATTTTTGCCATCTTCTTTACGCTTGTTGCTATTGGCTTGGCTGGGTATGCTATCTCAAGTGCAACGGCCGTACTTTTTGAAACGCAGCAAAGAAATCGCGAAAAGAGAATATTTGAACGACGTATGAACGAAATATCAAAATTATCAAACCATATTATTGTTTGCGGGGGCAGTATCATAGGAAATCGAGCGGCTGGTGAATTTAAACGTCGCAACTTTCCATTTGTCATCATTGAATCAGATGAAGCAAAGCTCAAACAAGCGCTGCTTTGGATGCATGAGTCCTACGTTGACAAAAGATTGCGCCACTTTGAAAGCCTTGACGAAGTCGATTGGAGTATCGAGGAGCGCATGAGTATTGATGAACTGGCAATAGATACGGGGATTCTTTATATGCTCGAAGATCCAACTGAAGAACAACAATTGCGCACGGCTGGTGTGCACCGTGCCTATGGCGTTGTCGCCGCCATGGAAGATGATCGCGACAACACAACAATCATTTTGAGTGCGCGCGATATGGCTAAACGATTAGGCAATCCTGA
>JBNKHS010000166.1:0-8989 GCA_050290485.1 Promineifilaceae bacterium (SeqCode)
CATTTGTAGTGGTGCTTCATAAACTTTGGCAATCGGCTCATAACGTAAATCCAAGGAATCCATTGTCAGTTCACCACCCACCATCACGGCTGGACGTTTGAATAACATCCAACGATTATCAAATTTAGGTGCAGACTTACCTTCCTCTTGATATTGAGCGGTATGGACTGGAATCTCATCTTCATCAACAAACACATGAACGAGCGGATCGTAAACCCGGATAATTTGCCCACCAGCCGTCACTGATTCTGGTAACCAAATGGCAGAATCTGTTCCTAAAATATCGGCTACCGCCTGGGCGATGGTTGTTTTCCCATTTCCGGGAGGCCCATAAAGGAAAATTGAAGTTCCGGCGTTTACAGCAGGGCCAATTTTACGGTGAAAGTTTTCTGGCAAAATAAGATGACTCAAGGCACCTTTGATTTGAGCTGGGGTAATCCGTTGTGAGTTCTTTGTTTGGAGGAGAATAACCTCATTGTAAGCTTCTAGCGGTACTGGCGCACGACCCACGTAAGAGCTACGGTCAAATGCATCACGAGATCGCTTGGTTCCTCTTTCAGTTAAACCGTAAGTAAAGCTGATGCTCCCTAAGGAGCCTGCTTTGGTAACTTCAACTTGGTGCTCTTGCTTCATTTGGGTCAAGGTTTCATCGATAATTTTTTGATGGACGCCAATGACTTTAGCAAATCGACCAACGCTTACATTCCCTTCGTTAAATAATAAGCGCAAGATAATGTCTTGGATAATTCCGGCGGGAATTCCTAGATCATCGATCGTCATTGCGGGTGCTAAAAGTTTGGTCAATTCTTTAGTTGACATGCTTTCAAATTCCCTCAAAAATTTAATAGCCTATTTTGGCAATTCACAGAACCTAACTAAATTAATAACTTTGTGAACCACAAAGTGAAAACATGGAAATCAAATCACGTTATATCAATAAATTTAAATTTTCACTTGATTTTTTAGATAATGCTAGAACTTGATACAACAATTCTCGGTGTGATGAATCATGCAGGCTAGTTAATTGATAAATGGGTGCTTAACAATTATCATTGTAAGGCACTTGGCAAGTATATGGAATGGGCAATTTCACAGGTATAGGAAATTTGGTACTAAAATGCAAAAAGGGACACATATTTGCGCCCCTTTTACCCTTTTCAATTGATGAAAGTTGTTTAAAAAGTAACTCTATTCAGAAACGGCCGTTTCTGTCTCCACAACAGTCTCCTCTTCATTTCCAGCATCTTCACCGATTTCTTCACCGCCATGCACCTTAGATAACCGTCCTTCACGAATGACGGCAACTGAGGCTACCGTATCCCCTTTGCGCAAATCCATTACGCGCACACCTTGAGTAGAACGTCCTTGTTGGGAAACATGATCGACTGAAGTCCGCAAAATAATCCCATTTGTCGAAATACAAGTGACTTCATCACCAGCAGTAACTACGCGCGCACTGACAATCTTGCCCGTTCGTTCTGGGGAAAGAACCATAGCCCGTACACCCTGCCCATACCGATTTTGTTGGCGATATTCGTCAACATGGGTTCGTTTACCGTACCCCTTTTCCGTAATCACCAACACGTCATCATCAGGCATGACCACATCTGCACCGGCAACATTATCCCAACTCTTTAAGCGGATTGCATTTACACCAGCGGCCGTACGCCCCATAGGACGCACATCCTGTTCACTAAAGCGAATGCCACGTCCCTGTTCACTGACAATGATTAAATCTTGATCACCATTAGTCAACTTCACCCAACCTAAGGAATCATTTTCATCTAAATTTAAGGCAATGAGACCACTGGGACGCACACTTTCAAATACATTAACTTGGACACGTTTAATACGTCCTTTACGCGTGATCATGGTCAAGTATTCGGCATCATCAAAACTGTGCACAGGCAAAGCGGCCGTAATTTTTTCATCAGGCATGAGTGGCAAAATGTTCATCAAAGAGGTGCCCTTCGCCGTACGATCTAATTCGGGAATTTCGTATGCTTTGATCGAATAAACTTTACCCTTATCAGAGAAGAACAAAATTGAGTTATGCGATCCCGCCGCAAATAAGTGGTTTAGTTGGTCTTCATCACGCGTACCCATACCAATAAGACCTTTCCCGCCACGACCTTGTACACGGTAGGCCGAAACAGGCGTCCGCTTGACATAACCACGCTGTGTGATAGAAAGCAAAATATCCTCATCAGGAATGATATCTTCCATATTAATATCAGCAGCCAGCCCGAGGGCAATCTCTGATTGCCGTTCATCCCCATATTTGTCCTTGATGTCAGCGATATCCTCTTTTATCAAGTTCAGGATCTTACCCCTATCAGCCAACAAACTACGCAAATAATCGATATGTTCCGAAATTTCTTTATATTCAGTTTCAATTTTTTGCCGTTCTAATGCTGCCAAACGACGTAACTGCATGTCCAAGATGGCATTGGATTGCGGCTCAGAGAGACCAAAACGTTCCATCAATTGTGTCCGTGCTGTATCCACATCAGGCGACTGGCGAATGGTTTGAATAACATCATCCAAATGCTCTAACGCAATCAATAACCCTTCTAAAATATGTTGCCGCTTGAGTGCTTTATCCAACTCAAACTGAGTGCGGCGTGTAATTACTTCAACACGATGATCGATATGAATTTGTAAGGCACGTTTAAGGGAAAGCAAACGGGGTTGTTTATCAACTAAGGCCAGCATCTGCACACCAAAGGTGGTTTGCAACGCCGTATGTTTATACAGCTGATTCAACACCTTCATCGGTTGCGTATGTCGTTTCAATTCCACAATAATCGAAATGCCACGTTTGTCGGATTCATCACGAATATCAGAAATATCTGTAATAACGCCCTTATTCACCAACTCCGCCATTCTTTCAATCAACATCGATTTGTTGACCTGGAAGGGTAACTCGGTAATGTTAATTCGTTGGCGATCAGGGTTGCGTGGTAGCTCTTCAATTTCGGCACGTGCGCGCATAATAATGCGGCCACGTCCTGTTCCATACGCATTACGAATCCCTTCATTTCCAATAATAAGTCCTTTGGTTGGGAAGTCGGGACCTGTTACAAATTGCATCAAATCATCAAGGGTCACGTTATCCACATCATCTTGATGATCGATGAGGTAACTGATAGCATCACACAACTCGGTCAGATTATGCGGGGGAATATTGGTTGCCATCCCTACAGCGATGCCCGCCGAACCATTAAGTAGCAAGTTTGGCAACCGTGCGGGAAGCAGTTCTGGCTCGGTCAAACTATCATCGAAGTTGGGTGCAAAATCGACGGTATCCTTATCGATATCTTCGAGCAATTCATGGGCAATGCGTGCCAACCGTGCTTCTGTATACCGCATGGCAGCAGCGCTATCGCCGTCAACACTCCCAAAGTTACCTTGCCCATCAACCAGCATATAACGCAAGGAGAAGTATTGTGCCATACGCACCATTGAATCATAAACGGCCGTATCACTGTGTGGGTGATATTTACCCAAAACCTCACCCACAATACGAGCACTCTTGCGATGAGCAGAATTAGCACGAATCCCCATGTCCCACATTGCATATAAAATTCTTCGATGCACAGGTTTTAAACCATCACGTGCATCTGGGAGTGCACGCGCCACGATTACACTCATCGCATAATCGAGATAGGAACTGCGCATCTCCTTGTTTATGTCAACAAAATTAACAGTTCCAATATTGTCTTCGTTATTGTTTTCGTCCAAAGGGAGCCTCCGCCATTAAGGAGATATTTGTTTGAAGATTGGGGCTAAATTTGTGAAGTCAAACCCATAATACTAGCATCCAATTCCTTCACAAATGTTCAACTTTTATTCCACATACCTATCAAGTAAAAAGGCCATTCATAATGGCCTACTATCTTTAAATTTCAGGACTGTAACCAGCCTAAATTATACCTCATTTTCACTTTTTTTTCGAGTTTACCCTTGCACTCTATCATTCACTTTTAGATATGGTCGATTTAAGGTAAAATTGAGTCAACAGTTTTCAGCATAGCGCTAACAAGAGCAAAGATTTTCTATAGCAAAGGTTTTACTTATACCGTCATCAATCAACACAATATGTCACTTGGCTCATGTGACATTCTTCATTGTTCCGATTTTTCTAAAGTTCATATACTGCTGTCAGGCTGATTTTCTAAGTATTTATTAAAGAAAGTAGCTCCGCATAGGGTAAAACGAGGTAGAAAATGCGAAAAGTTTATTTTATTCTCACAGAACTCATAATTATCGCAATTGCGCTTGCGGGTTGCACCGGCGAGGATGGAGCCCAAGGTCCTGAGGGTCCAGCGGGACCACAGGGACTTCCCGGAGCAACTGGGGCAGAGGGACCACAAGGTCCTCCTGGAGCAGCCGGAGCAGATGGCTTAAGCTACGTCCCCCCACAATTCATCGGCAGTGACGCATGTGCTGAATGTCATCAAGAAACATACGATGTCTTTATAAGAAGTGGACATCCTTACAAATTGAATCCAGTTGTAAATGGCCAACCTCCAGAATATCCATTTACTGAACTAACTGATCCTCCTGAAGGGTATACCTGGGATGATATTAGTTATGTGATTGGTGGTTATAATTGGAAAGCACGTTTCATTGACCAAGATGGGTACATCATTACAGGGGATGAAAACGCAACAACTCAATACAACTTCTACAATGAAGAGCTTGATATGGGAGACAATTGGGTTGCTTATCATGCAGGTGAAGAAAAGCCCTATGATTGTGGCACATGTCATACCACTGGCTATAGTTCAATTGGCAATCAGGATAACCGCCCTGGTTTAATTGGAACGTGGGCTTTTGGCGGGATTCAATGTGAAGAGTGTCATGGTGCTGGCAGCTTGCACGCCAACGATCCCATTGTCATCGAGATGAAGGTCGACCGTGATGCTGAATCATGTGGTTCATGCCATCGTCGTGGTGATACCGAAATTGTCGATGCCGGCGGTGGATTTATTAAACATCATGAACAATATGAAGAACTGTTCCAAGGTAAACATGTTACAATTGATTGTGTTGTCTGCCATGATCCTCATACCGGTGTGGTGCAACTACGTCAGGATGATGTGCAAACAACACGTACCACTTGTGAAAATTGCCACTTCGATGTTGCCAACAACTTACCCAACGAACTGCACAACAGCTCTGTAGAGTGTATTGATTGCCATATGCCAAAGGTAACAAAAAGTGCCCTTGGCAATCCAGAACGGTTTAGAGGCGATATTCGCACGCATTTAATGGCTATCAATCCAACATTGACCAGTCAATTTAACGAAGACGGCACAATTGCCGCATCTGAACTTGCTCTCGATTTCGCTTGTCGTAGCTGCCATAATGACACAGGTTTAGATATTGGCCCAGAAAAAACAAATGACGAATTGGTCGAAGCAGCCGTTGGGTATCATACCCCACCAACACCAGAACCAGTTGTTGAAACGGAAGAATAATTTTCTGACAGTGGACGTAGAGACGTCTCATTGAGATGTCTCTACTTTTTCGAAGGAGTAATGAGCATTGCCACCTTTTCCCCGACTCACACGTTTTTACATCGGTCTCTGTGGCCTCCTGCTTATTGTGTTCGCCATATTCATAGCTTGGGAACCATCGAGTGTAGTGGCAGAAACGGCCGTTTCTCAGCCACCGCAACAAATCCATCTTGCCCCAAACGCCATTCCACAAGCGCAAGATGGATCACCAGAAATTCCCATTAGCGACCAAGCGTGCCGCATGTGTCACCAAGATACAACGTCTGTTATCACGTTGCCCTCTGGTGAAACTGTACACGCCCAAATCGATACGGCCGTACTCGACAACTCTATACATGGCACGATGGCTGAATCCCCGCTTGCTTGTTTCGATTGTCACAAGCCAATCAACGATTACCAATATCCACATGCAGGCACCGAAGCAGTTGATTTACGTGGCTTCCAAACGGCACAATCCAGCCAATGTGAAACCTGCCACATACAACCCCACCTCACCAGCCATCCCGATGCAAGCAGCGACAATCCGGTGATTTGTACCGACTGTCATACGGGACATGATGTACAACCTGCTGACAGCTGGCATACAGGAGCGAATACCACAACATGCACCACCTGTCATGAAGCAAGAAACGTAGGTGTTGATACCACGACGGCGGATGCCGTCATTCAAGGGGGCTTATTTGCCCAACAAACAATCAACAATGAATATTGTTTAGCCTGTCACAGCCAACCTGGCTTAACGATGCAGTTCCCCAATGGTGATGAAGTTTCGATCACCATTGATGAAAATGCGTTCCATGATTCCGTGCATGGCACAAACAACGAATGGCAAGAATTACAATGTACAGATTGCCATACCGATTACACATTTCCGCATGAGCCAGTGACAGACCTCTCTGCTCGTCAATATCGACTCAATCAAAACAATAACTGTCAAAAATGCCACGAAGGAGAATTTGGCAAAGCATTAACCAGTGTCCATGGCGATGCCTTGCTAGAGGGCAATTTAGAAGCAGCTCTATGTACTGATTGTCATGGCGCTCACGACACACCAGTTCCCAACGAACCGCGAGAGCGCATTAACGAAACATGTCGTCAATGTCACAGCAGCATCTTTGATGAGTATGCCGAAAGTGTTCATGGCGAAGCACTCATCGGGGAAGGAAACGAGGATGTCCCCTCCTGTGTCAACTGTCATGGCGTTCATGATATCGAATCGCCCAACACAGCCGCTTTCCGCATCAACTCGCCCAATTTATGCGCCGATTGCCATGCAGACGAGGAGTTGATGGCTGAGTATGAAATATCAACGGCCGTATTTGACACCTACGTTGCTGATTTCCATGGCACAACGGATATTCTTTTCCAAAACGAAGGGTTGGAAGATGCAGAGCTAAACGAAGCCGTCTGCTACGATTGTCATGGTGTACACAACATTAAATCACCCGATGATCCCCATGCAGGCATTAGCGCCAATTTATTGGAAACCTGTCAACAATGTCATCCCGATGCCACAGAAAACTTTACATCGAGTTGGACCAGTCATTATGAACCATCGCTCGATAATTATCCTTTGGTCTATCTGGTCGAATTGTTCTACAGCATTGTTATTCCGGTCACAATTGGTTTCTTTGTCTTTATGATTGGCATTGATATTTACGGCCGTATTCGTAGAAGAGGACAAAAATAAAATGAGTGACAAACAACGTCAATATCAACGCTTTCGTGTGGGTGCTCAAGTTGAACACATTATCTTGCTCACCAGTTTTACGGTGCTCGCGCTCACTGGATTACCGCAACGATATGCAACATCACAATATGCACAAGATTTGATCAATTTCATGGGAGGCATTGAAAACATTCGTATCGTCCATCGTTACGCGGCTTTTCTGCTTGTCCTCGGCTCTTTCTACCACATTTTGACCAGTGCCTATCGCATGTACGTGCGCCGAGAACGGAATCGCATTGTTCCCGACAAAAAAGATATCGAGGATGTCGTTGGCTTTGTCAAATACAATATCGGCAAACAAGAAGAACATCCTAAAATGCGTAAATTCAACTTTGGCGAAAAGTTGGAATATTGGGCAGTTGTTTGGGGAACCGCGATCATGGCGATTACTGGCTTTATTTTATGGAATCCCATTGCTGCCACCAAAATTTTACCAGGACAGTTCATTCCAGTTTCAAAAGCAGCACATAGTTACGAAGCATTGCTCGCTGTCCTCTCTATCCTTATTTGGCACCTCTACAACGTCGCCATCAAACATTGGAACCCCAGCATGTGGACAGGGAAATTACCCCGCCACCAAATGGAAGAGGAACATGCTTTAGAGCTTGAACGCCTTGATGCAGGCGGCTCCCCTTATAACGTTGTCGAAGAACCCATTTTGCAGCGACGCCGTGTTATCTATGCAGTGGTAACGGTCATTGCGAGCGCTATTGTCGTCACAGCATTGGTGTGGATGTTTACATTTGAAGAGACGGCAATTACGACAATTCCCCAAGCCACACGTGATGTTTTTGTGCCTTTAGCAACGGCCGTTCCGTAATAATGATGTAGGGGTTCTTACCGGGAAGCTCTCTGTGGAAAAGAAGAAAGATAATGAATTAGCCAGACACATTTGTTTTTAACAACAAGTTTTGTTTTACCCTTTCACACACACCCGGGATGTGTGAAGGCGATTTCAAGTTTTACATTGGAGGTTTATTATGAATCACCCGAAATTCCAAAGAATTTGCGGTATAGTCGGGATTCTCTTGCTAGCTAGTCTCATTTTTGTTGCTTGCAGCCAAGAGCCCGAAACAATTGAAGTGACGCGTGTCGTTGAGGTACCTGTCGAAGTCGCAGTTGATGCCGAACCTGTCGAAATCGAAGTACCTGTCGAAGTGACACGAGTCGTGGAAGTAGAAGCGATGTCAGAATCGGCCGTTTCTACCGTACCATTTGAAGAACAATGGGCCAGTTCACCCCATGCTGACGCCTCTGCCGAAGCATTTGTCCATTGGAACGAAGATGACCCCGCCGAAGTATCAGAACGCTGTGCAAAATGTCACACAACCAGCGGTTTCAAAGACTTTGTTGGTGCCGATGGTAGCGAATTTGGTGTTGTCGAAGCACCTGTACCTGTCGGTGAAGTCATCGCTTGTGACGCATGCCATAACGACGCAACTCGCGAACTCGACCATGTAACCTTCCCCTCCGGGGTAGAAGTCACTGGACTTGATGCCGAAGCCCGTTGTATGACTTGCCATCAAGGACGCAACTCCAAAGTGCAAGTGGACGAAGGCATCATTGAAGCAGGCCTTGACCCAGTTGCCGATGCCGACACGGTCAGCGAAGAAGTAGGTTTCTCCAATATCCATTACTATCCAGCAGCAGCTACCCAATATGGCACAGTTGCTATGGGTGGGTATGAATATGATGGAAAATCCTATGATGCCAAGTTCGATCATGTTGAAGGATA